>JAUQXC010000263.1 GCA_030834825.1 Thermoflexales bacterium | reverse complement strand
CCGCTCATCTTTCAGTTTCCGTGGCCCTTGGTCGGGGTATGATTTTATGAGATTGTTAAGGTACGAGATTGCAAGAATCTACAGCTTTAGGCGGAAATCCAGCTAAAGCGGAGTGAAGTTGAAAGGGGCAGCATGACAGATCGATCAACTGCCTTTGCGCAGCGCAGCGAACAGAAATTGGTCTTCGATCACAAGGACATGGATTATTACCTGTCCTGGATCGTTGGCCGCCAGGCCGTGGAGGGCAGCGAACCGGGTGAGTGCTTTGAGACAGCCAGGGGCATCGTCAATGCCGACATTGCCAGCTGGCAGCAGGCATGGCGTCAGCTGGCGCAGAAAGTGGAAGCCGAGGCAGAAGCCGCTTTACAACAGGGCGATCGTGAGGCGGCCCGTAAGGCATACTTGCGAGCCAGCACGTACTATCGTGCTCCGCTTTTCATCATGGATCCAAAGGAGGCTGCCTTCCGCGAAGATTGGCGCAAGCTGCACGCCTGTTTTCAGAAAGCCGCGCCTTTGTTCGATCCGCCCATCGAAAGCGTTCAGGTTCCCTATCAAGGTAAGCTACTGGACGGTTATTTTTGGAAGGTTGACAACAGCGCGCAGAAGCGTCCTACGCTGATCGTGATTGGCGGCATCGAAACTTTTGCCGAAGACTGTTATTTCATGATCGGCCCCGCCGGCCCGCAGCATGGCTACAACGTCATCACCGCCGATCTGCCCGGCCAGGGTGTCAACCCCGATCAGGGGCTGTTCATGGAGCCAAAGTCCGATCTGCCGATCAAAGCCGTGGTCGATTATGCGTTGACCCGATCGGAGATCGATCCTGAACGGCTGGCGTTATATGGCTTTAGCTGGGGCGGGCACATCGTGTTGAAGGGGGCGCAATATGAGCCGCGCCTCAAAGCGCTGATCGCGAATCCGGCCACTTCCAATATCTTTCGTTCCGCGCTGGCACAGCAAGGGGGAAACGACAAAAGCGATCCGATTGGCCGCATGGTGTTTGAGCAGCTGGCCTGGCGTTGGGGCGTCCAGCTCGGCAACTTCTTTGGACGGTTAGGCAAGGCCTGGGGTTTTCTGCTGCACGCGCGGGCGGATCCCCGCCAGATCCAGTGCCCTACATTGTGCATGGCGGGCGAATCCGAAGCCGCCATCACCCTGAAGATGACGCGCGCTTGTTACGAGCAGCTGCCCCATCCCCAGAAGAAGCTGGTGATCCTGACTCAAGCACAAGGCGGCGCGGCCCACTGCCAGGTCGATAACCTGCCGCTGCTGCACCAGATCGTCTTTGGCTGGCTGCATGAAACGTTGAGGCCTTAAGGTTCAGCAGCTAGCGTTAGAACAAATACACAGAGGGTGTGCATATGGACGTGCGCGCCTACTGATACCACCCGTCGCTTAGTTTCTGCTGGTTGGCAGGCTGCAGGGTAATGTTCGGTCGGTAGGCCAGGCACAGATCGCAGCGATAACCACAGCGGGTCAAGATCGGTTCTATATGCTCAGACTCCTTCTGGTTTTGCCCTACCTTGTGTGTTACATCGGCTCCACCCATTGCGCCGCCAGCTGGCGCCGCCACTCCGGCGCAGCGTAGGATTCCGGCCAGTAATCGACCTCGTAGTAAATCTTACTGTCACGAACCTCATAGAACGACACGACGATCACCGTTTGATCTTCATAGGTCAGCACCACTTCCGATGAGGCTTGTGCGCCTTCCACGATCACACGCTTGACCTCGGTCTTCCACCGGCCTGGATAGTAGCTATTGAGCGCCACAAAGTTCTCACGTCCCCGAATGCGCTCTTTCGACTGCGGCCACTCGCAGAAGTAGTCGTCGTGGAGCAGTTCGCCGGCCCCGGCAAAATCAAAACGCCCCAGGCGCTGCCAAAGCTCGGTAATCAATTGGCGGTTAATAGCTTCACTCACTGTCTAATCTCTCCTCACCGGGATCCTCTGCTTCCGGTAGCTGTCTTGTCGATAACGATGGATTTTTTGGGCTTGACGCACTCGTTTGGGTGCGGATTAGATTCAAGGCTGATCCTTGATTACTGACCACTGACTATTGTCCACTAATCCCCTTCAACTTCCTCGCCAACTTGACCTCGGCTTTTGCGGTTTTCACTGGGGAAAGATCAATCGACTGCGCGTTCAGAAACTGCTTGAAGCGCAGCAGACCGCGCGTTAAGGCCGAGATGAACTGCGGGTCTTCGGCCAGCGCGGGCGTTTCCAGCCACAGTCCGTTGATCAACAGTGTATTCGTCGTGCGATCGAGTTTCGGATCGAAACGCGCCACCAGCCGATCGCCGTACAGGATCGGCAGAGTGTAATATCCCCAGCGACGCAGGTGAGCGGGCTTGTAAACTTCCCAGATGTAGTCAAAGTCGAACCAGACCTTGGCCCGCCCGCGCGCACTGACGATGTCGAGCGGTGCGAGAAAAACCGCCTCGTCCTCCGTCGTCGTGTCGAGCGGTTTCCATTCAGCCGGCGCCTTGCCCGCTTCGAGTGTTGTCAGCACCGGCAAGTCCTGGGCCAGGGCATAGAGCGGTTCCTTCCAGCCTTCGACCTCCAGCGCAGCAACCTCACCGGCGCGCATCATCTTCTTCAGGCGTTGCTGCGCTTCATCAAGACTGATGCGGCGCTCGCAGAAGCCCCATAGCGAATTGCCAAATGAGCGGGCCGTGCTTAGACCTTTGAAGGCCAGCGCTTTGCGCGCGAAGAAATCCTCAGCCTGTGCCACGGTGGCCTTGCGATTCAAGCCGTCGGTCACGATGTTCTGATGGAAATCAAACACCCGATCGAAATTGCGGCGATGATGTGTCATCAACTCGCCAGTCAGCCATAGATAATACAGCGCAATCCCGCTGTCCTTGCCCGAGCGATAATTGTCGCCATAGGCGCGCCCGGTGAAGTCGCGATTGCCCAGCGGACCACGCTGGCGCAAGGCGGTCTTCACTTCTTTGATCAAATCCGGTCGTTGTTGCGCAAACCTGGCCCAGCGCGGTTCCAGTCCCTTGCGCTGCATGGCAACGCGCCAGTAGGGCAGTTCGTCCAGCGGGTAAATGAAGATCGTGCCGCCGTAATCGAAGAAGAGGCGATCGCGATAGAGGAGTTGATCGAGATGCTCCGGTTGATAGTCGATCACACGGCTGTGCAAGGTCAGATCATGGTTCCGGGCAATCACGACAAGTGGATCAATCTGCACTCCTTCAGAGATGCGCAGGGCTTGGGCGGTGCCTGACAATCCCTGCCAACGCCGACCGGGCCATAAACCCTGTCGGCCTAAAATGAAACGGCGGGCCGTGGTCCGGCTAATCATTAAATCAGACATGCTCCTCCCCTAATGTTTGCTCTCATCCCCTTGCTCATCTAACACGGCATCGTCCAATTTGTATCCCGACTCGGTCAGCGCCACGGTCCGCGTCCACCCCATTGGTAACACGCTCGTCAACACTTCAGCGGAAATCGCGTCGAGGAGCTACAAGTTGAAGCGGTGGTTGATTTGCCACATTTCACCTCCCGATCCGATCCGGGTCGCCATGGGTTCTCATGGTGCGGGTGCTGAAAGTGTAGCACATCGATCGAAAAATCGAACAGCGGCCAATGATCGTCTCGATCATTAACCGCTGCTCGTGTCGTCACCGGTTCACGCGCCGCTGCTGGTTCCCCAAAAGAGTACGATCCGGTTCAACCGGTCGATAGAAAGTGCAGTGGACACATGCGCGGTGCGGTCCGCCGGTGTGCCAGCGGGTGTCGCCGGCGTCGACCTAGGCCGCAATGTGCCACGTGTTGTGGCGCAAGTCCTGATAAACGTTATAGGTGCCTTCCGCGCAGCGCACTTGAAAGTAGTGGCGATCCAGCTGCCCACCATGGCGCCGCGAAGCGGTCGTCCAACAGCGTTCGACGGCTTCCACTTGGTATTCTTGCCCACGCCAGACAAAGGTGCGCGGAAAATAGCCAAAGCGCCGCGCCCGCATATCGATCGCTTCCACGCCGCGCCGTGTCGCGCCGCGCCGTTTCAGCGACGGTTTCGCCGTTGTTTTGTGGTTACCAAACAGACTCAGACTCATGATAGATAATCTCCTCTTCACCAATGGTGGTAAATTCACGGCGCGCACTCGGCGCGGCCGACACGACTTGCTGCGAGGCTGGGTAGTTTGCAGCACCCGGAATGCCCTGATAGGCCGGAGGCGGGGTCATGATCACCGTAGGTTGGGGCTGAGTGTAAGCTCGATCGGCATGGCGCTGCGACTTCACGGCCCAACCGATCACCGCTCCGATGGGCAGCGCGGCGATTCCGCCGAAGATCACGCCCGCCATGAACGCCAGCGTTTGTTCGCTCAAGCGGCTGCCGATGACGCCACCGGCGACCAGGATGAAAGTGACAATGCCCAAAGCGACATACCATGGCCAGTATTTCATGTCTCATCGATCGATACCGGGCAGCGCATAGACAGCGCTATCCAGCACAGATGTAAGCTGACTTGGGTGGGATGCGGAGCGTGGCGACAACGGTCGGCCCGCGTGCATGATCTCATCTCCGCGAATTCCCTGCGCCAGTTGTTGAACCGACGCTTGAATCTCGCTGCTGGAGGTATACGCTGCCTGAAAACGAATCAAGCCGGGGCCATACACTGCGACAAAGTCACCACGGCCTGTCAATTTCTCTGCGCTCGTGCCGCCGACCCCGGCGGCTACCCGGGCATCTTCCGCGCTAACCACGTGTCCGACCAAACGCACGGGAAAGTTCGCTTTCACCAGCGGCCCGATGACGGCGCTGGAGGGTTTCTGCGTTGCACCGACCACGTGAATGCCTGCCTCACGACCACGCTGTACCAGCCGTCCCAGATTCTCTAGAATTGCCGGTCCGCCGGTTTGAACCAGGTCGGCCAATTCGTCGATCGCCACAATCACCCGGGGATCGGTTACCCGCGATCGATCGCGTTGTTCCATCAAAGTCACCAGATCGTTCAGTGCTTGTACGGCCTGATCGGGTTGAGTCACGATCGGGCGGAGAAGATGCGGTAATCCCACCATTGACTCAAAAGCGCGGCCCTTGGGATCGATCAGCACGAACTGCATCTGGCGGCGATGATGCAGCAGCGCCAGCGACATGATGATGGTCTGCATGAGCGCCGTCTTACCGGAGCCGGTGGTACCTGCCACCAGCACATGCGCCACCTCCGGCGAAGGCAAGCGGATCAGCAGGGGTGCGCCATCGTCGGCCAGCCCCAGCACCGCGGTGCCGAATGGAATGCGCGAGGGGGGAATACGGGCACAGAGCGAGAACAACTTCAACGGTTGTGGATCACTGCGCGGCACCTCGATGCGCACCGCATTGCCTTGCGTGGTGACACGCGCACTCGGGGCGCCTAACGCCACGGCGATCTCACGCGACAAAGACTCTACACGGCTGATCTTCACTCCGGGATTGGTTTGTAAGAGAAACTGAACCCAGCGCGGCGTGACGTGGCCGCCGGTCACGCGCGCCGGGGCCTTATGCTCGTGCAGCACCATCTCGATTGCATCTGCTTTTGCTTCCAGTTCACGCCGTTGCATGGGATCATCTCCTGATCAAACAGAATCGCATTCCGAGCGGAGTGCACCACAATCGACGCCTGACAGCTCACCGACGCAGCGCGTGGTGACGGGGACGGAATGCGATACCGCTCAGGCAGTCGTTTAATGTACGCGTCGAATGACGGCGACGACGCGGCCTTGAATCTCAAGATTATTAGGATGGGTATAGATTGGGCCAAG
>JAUQXC010000262.1 GCA_030834825.1 Thermoflexales bacterium | reverse complement strand
GCTCCGGCGAATAATGCGCTGCCTCAACATCCGGACCATAAACACCAACCAGCAGCTCGGTACAGGTGGCGGGAATGCTTGAGAGATAGATCAGCCTACTATTCAGCTGTTTGGCTTGAGCAGCTGCTGCGGGGTGCGCTTTGTAGGCATCGCCAATAAAGGCCAGGCGCAACTGTGGGTAGGCAGAGGACCCTGCCCCATAGCCGTCAATGAGTAACTGGAATTGGCTGGACGTGGTATGGATAACCGTGGCTGGTTGTTTGCTAACACCAGCGTTGAGCTGCGCCCGCAGGTCGATAGAGACACACGCTCCCGCTGCCAGCGGCCAGAGGATCGCTCTGACGGCGGTATCACTAGCCAACGTTGCGTGGCACAATACTACATCGTTCGTGTTTAAGGGAAAGTGCTTTTGGAGCCAAGCGATACGTTGAGAGAGCATTGAGTGTGAAATCAAGGCCCCTTCAACCATGTGGGGATAGCGGTAGGCTGTGACCAGAGCCTGATCAGGAGTATGTCGATAACATGGGTCGCAGGCAGCGATTGCTTGCTGATCGTACTCCAGAACATGGGTCGTGGGCGGCAGGACCGGGCGATCATCTGTTGGCTGCGCAGCGCACAGCAAAAAATCGGGCCGGGTGGCTTCGAGCAGCGTGGCCTGATAAGCCTGCGGGTGAGCTGGATCGAGTGGTAGACAGGTTGCGCCAGCTTTGAGCAAGCCTAGAAATCCGCTGATGGCGGCGACGGGATTGTTGAGGAACAACGCCACGAGGGAACCGCCCCCTACCCCCTGCGCCTGCAGATGGTGCGCCAGTTGATTCGCCCGCTGATTGAGTTCGCGATAGCTGATCCGTTGCCCTTCACACATCACGGCCACAGCATCAGGCCGTGTCTCAGTCTGCGCTTCGAACAACTCATGGATGCACTTGCGTACAGCGGGTGGAGACTCTGGGGCTGTCGCATTCCAGTCCACCACCAACTGTCGGCGCTCAGCCGCGCTGAGCATCGGCAGGTCGTGCACACACTGCTCAGGCTGAGCCACAATCCCCTCGAGCAAGCGGGTGAAGTGCCCCGCCAGCCGTTCGATCGTGGCACACTCAAACAGGTCGGTGTTGTATTCAAACCCCGCGTTGAGCTGGTCATCGACTTCAGTGATAATCAAGATCAAGTCGAACCTGGCAATGGCACGGTCGACCGCCATGGTTTGCAGCGTCAGCCCCGGCAGGTCGAGTCGGCCAATCGGTGCATTCTGCAAGGCCAACATGACCTGGAACAGCGGGGTATAGCTCGCGTGGCGCTCCGGCTTGAGCACATCCACCAACATCTCAAACGGCACATCCTGGTGGGCGTACGCGTCGAGGGTGAGGCGCCGCACTTGCTCCAGCAAGTCTTTGAAGCTGGCGCCGCTGTCGACCTGGGTGCGCAGCACCAGCGTGTTGACGAAAAAGCCGATCAGCCCTTCAATCTCCGCCCGGTTGCGATTGGCGATCGGTGTCCCAATGCAGATATCGCGCTGCCCCGAATAACGCGCCAACAGAATGTTCAACGCGGCCGTCAACACCATGAACAGGGTCGTCTGCGTTGGTTGGCTCAACGCCCGCAAGCCCGCCGTCGTCTCCGCCGAGATCACAAACGGCAGCGTCGCTCCCCGGTAACTTTGCACCGCCGGACGCGGCCGATCCGTCGGCAGCGTCAACAAGGCCGGGCTGCCTCGCAATTGCTCACGCCAGTAATCCAGTTGCCGCTGCAAGACCTCGCCGCTCAGCCACTGGCGTTGCCAATATGCAAAATCCGCATACTGGATCGCCGGTTCCGGTAAGGGCGAGGGCTGGTGCTGAACATAGGCTCCATACAGCGCCGCAATCTCCTTGACCAAGACGCCAATCGACCAGCCATCCGACACCACGTGGTGCAGGGTCAGCAGAATGATGTGCTCGGTGGTCTCCAAGCCCAGCAAACTGGCCCGGATCAGCGGACCGCGCGTGAGATCGAACGGTGTTTGGGCCTCCGCTTGTGCCAACTGTTGTGCCCGCGTCTCGCGCTCAGCCGGAGCCAGCGCCCGCAGGTCGATTACGGGCAACGTCAGTTCCAACTGTTCGGCGATGACCTGCACCGGAGTCTCGTCGGCCAAGGTGAAAGTGGTGCGCAGCGCTTCATGCCGCCGCACGATTTCATTCAGCGTGCGCCGCAGCGCCTCTACATTCAACTCCCCGCTCAGCCGCACCGCCGCCGGAATATTGTAGAACGCGCTCTCCGGCTCGAATTGATCCAGGAACCACAGTCGCTGCTGCGCGAAGGACAGCTTACATACCGCATCAGCTGGTCGAGGTGTAATCAGCGACCCGCTGCCTTCGCTCATCTTTAGAAGCGCAATGATTTCGGCCTTATGCTGTCGAAGACTATCGTGCAATTCCTCCGTCATGAAGCCGCGAGGCGCCTTAAATTTGATTTTGTCGTCAACGACGCTTAACTCAATCGAATGATTTCTAAAAAAACTGATCAATTCTAAAGCGTTCATATTTCAACATCCTCCATGTTTTGGAGCTCGGCATCAATCCAAGCAGCCAGCGCTTCTACAGTGGGCACTTCAAATAGCACGCGCAGGGGCAACTCAACCTGAAAGACTTTGGGGATCCGCGACATGGCCTGGGTAGCCAACAACGAATTTCCCCCCAAGTCGAAGAAATTGTCATGCACTCCTACCCGTTCCAGCCCCAACACTTGAGTCCATAATTCCGTCAACCTTTCCTCGGTTAAGGTACGGGGTGCTATATACTCTTTTCCAAGAGTAGGACGATCCGAAGTCGGTTCAGGCAGCGCGCGGCGATCCACCTTCCCGCTTGGCGTCAACGGCAGCCCCTCAGTCATCATCACAAACGCCGAGGGCAACATATAATCCGGCAAGGTCTGCTTAAGCCAATTCTGCAGTTCGTCGACTGTCGGTGGAGTTTTTCCCGATGCGACCACATAGGCCACCAAGCGCAGTCTCGGGCTGGTGAGCGGCTGACTTTCTCCCTTGTGATCAGCCTTACCGTTGCGTGTTCCCCGATGCTCACGTGCTTCAACCACACATTCGCGCACCAGCGGATGCTGACCTAATACAGCTTCGATCTCCCCCAACTCGATGCGAAAGCCTCTAACTTTCACTTGCTGGTCAAGCCGGCCCCAAAACTCGAGGTTACCGTCCGGCAAATAGCGCGCGACATCTCCCGTTCGATAGAGACACGCGCCTGGCATCAGACTGAACGGGTCGGGGACAAACCGGTCTGCCGTTAAATCGGGTCGCAGGAAATAGCCTCGGGCTAGAACCGGCCCCCCGATGTACAACTCGCCAGGTATGCCCAACGGCACTAGCTGCAGATGCGGTCCCAAGATATGGACTTTGGCATTGGCAATGGGCTGACCAATGGGAGGCAAAGCGGCCCAGGTCTCTGGCACTCCCTGCAGAGTGAAAGCCGTCACGACATGGCTCTCGGTCGGGCCATATTGATTGTGCAGAATGCAGCCCTGAAGTCTGGTCAGAAAGCGTCGCAGCGGGGATGTGATTTGTAATTGCTCGCCAGCGGTAATGATTTCACGCAGTTGGGTGGGCACGGGTTGGCTTCGTTCATCAGCCAGTTGGGCCAAGTGCTGCAAAGCCGCAAAAGGTAGGAAGACTCGTTCTATGGCGGCTTTGTCCAAGAATGAGAGTAACGCTGCTGCGTCGAGTCGCAGATCTTCCGGAATGAGGATTAAGGTACCACCCGAACTCCAGGTGAAGAACATCTCTTGGCAGGACACATCGAAGCTCAAAGGAGCAAACTGCAGGGTCCGGGCGGGCTGGTGCCAGCAGGTTGTCTGACCTTGCCACTGCAGCAAATTCACCAGTGGTTGATGGCCCATGGCTACTCCCTTGGGTTTACCGGTGGAACCAGAGGTGTACATCACATAGCAGAGCCGTCTGGCATCGCCTGTCTGTTTAGGCAACGGCGTATCTCCCGGTTCAAGATTGTCGGGCAACCACTCTGACAGCACAATCCTGCGGCCGGGTTTCTTTCTCCCGTGCACCAGCTGCGCTTGAGGAACAAATGCCAAGCCCGCAATCTGTTCCAACACATCATCGCTGGGAAGTCTTTTTTCGTTCGCGATGAACTTGCTAATCAGTTCGGTAAAGGTCAGCTCCCCTTCGCCAAGAACGGCCAGATCCACACTCGGATCCATGAGCAGTGTAGAATATTCGCTCGTCGCATAAGGACCGCCGGCCACAATCGGAATGTGGGGATACCACTGTTTGATGAGCGAAACTGTCTTGTGAAAGAAATCCTTGTAGGTGGAAAGCGTTCGGAGGCCAATGATCTCCGGCTGATATTCAGCCAGGAGATCCTTCAGATCTTGAAAGCTATCAAAGTCCATTCTAGATTTGGCGATCTTTCCGACCACTTGCTGGCCCAGTTCTTGCTCGAGATAAGTGAGCAAGTACATCAGACCGAGCGGCGCTTCGATCACATTGTAGAGTTGGTTCCCCACTTTGGCACTGAACAACAAGGAAAGGTCTAACAGCAGCACGCGCAGAGCCGTAGCGCTCTTAGGCTGCACCGGAAAATAGCGCTTGATCTTTTCATTAAACTCCGGTGCCGCCTTGAGATCATCTTGCAGCGGCTTAGCCCCGCCGAGATCTGCCTCTGAAATTCCCAGGCAGCGCAGCACATCAGGAAAACTCTTGATCTCGACGGGCAAGTAACTATCGTATTTCTGCACCAATTCATCTTCGGTGAGAATCTTCATCTGAACCGGTAACACTTGCCGTAAACGTTCCTGGTTCAAGAAATACTCACTCAATAGATTGGATTGGCATTGTTGCAGAAACCTCTTCGGATAGGGCAGCGTTTCAGGTAATTCATGGTAAGCGAGCGAAGTCGATCGCTGAATGGCCTCTTCTGAAACGCCATGGGCGACGGCCAAGCGGTGAATATCCGAATTAGGGTAAATCTTGAGGACGTTTAGATTCGGGAAATGAATCCACTTGAGATTTTGCAAAAAATCAAGCGTCATCAGAGCTTCGGCCTCGGTCTCGGTGGGTAATCCCATGAGCATCTCCATCTCGAGGATCACGTGGGGATGTTTCCGGGCAATATAGTTCACATTCTCTTGAAACTTGTCCAGGTTCAAGTTTTTCTGAATCAGCTTCTGAAGGCGTGGTGAAGCGGATTCGAGCGCCACATCGATGTTGACCAGCCCTGCCTCAACCATCAGATCAATGAGATCCCGGGTCAACAGATCCCCCCGCAGGCCATTGGGGAAAAACAGCTGCACATCGAGTTTCTGATTCACAATGCCCTGGAGCAACTCACTACTGTTCTTTTTGTCTAGGTTGAAGATGTCGTCAATAAACACAAAGCGCCTGACGCCAGCCTCGTAACACCAGGCGATTTCTTCCAAAACATTTTTGGCATGGCGCACGACATGCATCTTGGGCCAGAGTTTGTGACAATACAAGCAGTGGTAGGGACAACCGCGTGAAACTTGGAGCGAAACACTATGCTTGACCGGGCCGATCCCAATGTATTGGTGATATCGGCGATAGTTGATCAGCGTTCTATTTGGCTTGGGCAAGCGATCAAAGTCTTTAATGGGAGGGCGGACGGCCGTAACCACCGGTGTCACACTGCCGATCTTGAGATTCTGGAGAAAGGTAAACGGCATGTGCTCGACAGTCTTTTCCGTGGTCAGAAGCAAGGAAGTCTGACTGTCGTCCAGCATAAATGCAATTCTTTCTCGGGGATAACTGGGATCAAGCGGCAGGTAGGCCCCACCTGCTTTCAATATCCCTAAAACTCCGATGACCATTTCCGGGGAGCGGTCCATGTATATCGCGGCCGGCCGATCGGGGACTAAATCCAGCTGGCGGAGATAATGAGCTAACCGGTTCGCTCGCTTCTCTAACTCTCCGTATGTCAAATGCTGATCCTCGAACATAACCGACACGGCATCCGGTGTTTGCTCCGACTGGACTCTGAACAACTCGTGGAGGAGTTGGTCACCAGGAGAGCTGATCTCAGTTCTATTCCAGTCCATCAAAAGTTGCCGCCGCTCGATCTCGGTCAGCAACGATAACTGGGACAGCTGTGCCTCCGGGTGTGTGCAAATGTCCTCTAACAAGACCTGAAAATGTCCCACCATTCGCTGGATCGTCGTCGCTTCAAACAAGTCCGTGTTATACTCGATCATTCCCTGCAGTTCCTGAGGTGTCTCCATCAGGGATAAGGCTAGGTCAAACCGGGCAACCTGACTCTCCACTTCCAGCGCACTCAATTTCAAACCCGGCAGATCGAGCGATTCCATCGGCGTGTTCTGCAATACGAACATCACTTGAAACAAAGGCGTGTGACTCAAATCCCGCTCTGGCTGCAGCTCATCCACCAGCATCTCGAAGGGCATCTCTTGATGAGCGTAAGCATCTAAAGTCACTTGACGCACTTGCCGTACTAGTTCATAAAATTGAGGATCCCCTGTTAGATCGGTGCGCAGCACCAGGGTGTTCACGAAGAAACCGATCAACCCTTCAATCTCACTCCGGTTGCGGTTGGCGATGGGCGAACCGACGACGATGTCCGTCTGGCCGGTGTACCGGAACAGCAGGGTCTTGAACGCCGCTAATAAGATCATGAACAGCGTCGTCTGCGTGTGCTGGCTCAGGGCCTGCAAGCCCGCCGTCGTCTGCGCTGAAATCACAAACGGCAGCGTTGCTCCCCTATAACTTTGAACCGCCGGCCGCGGCCGATCCGTCGGCAGGCTCAACACCGTCGGGCTGCCCCACAATTGCTCCCGCCAGTAGTCCAACTGCCGCTCCAGCACTGCTCCGCTCAACCAGCGCCGTTGCCACGACGCAAAGTCTGCATATTGGATCCCCAGTTCCGGCAAGGGCGAGGGCTGATTCTCAACATACGCCCCGTACAGCGCCGCGATCTCCTTCACCAAAATCCCGATCGACCAGCCATCCGACACCACATGATGCAGCGTCAGCAGGATGATGTACTCTTGGCTCCCCAGCCGCAGCAAACTCGCTCGAATCAGCGGACCCCGCCGCAGATCAAACGGCGTCTGCGCCTCTGCCTGCGCCAACTCCTGCGCCCGCGCTTCGCGCGCCTCCACCGGCAACGCCGTCAGGTCCATCACGGGCAGCCCCATTTCCAACTCCGAAGCGATCACCTGCACCGGCGTCTCTGCCTCCAGCGCAAACGTCGTGCGCAACGCTTCATGCCGCCGCACGA
Organism: Thermoflexales bacterium; assembly: GCA_030834825.1. Lineage (GTDB taxonomy): Bacteria > Chloroflexota > Anaerolineae > Fen-1058 > Fen-1058 > Fen-1058. The sequence goes on along the minus strand of JAUQXC010000262.1, from coordinate 15 downwards.
TTTCATTCAGCGTCC
>JAUQXC010000261.1 GCA_030834825.1 Thermoflexales bacterium | reverse complement strand
GGCTCACGTATGTTGTCGTCATTCTGGCCTTGGTCTTGTTTTGGCTGAACGAGTTGCTTTATGCCTGGCCGGAGCAGTTTCGGATCAATTCGGAGTATTGGTACGAAGTAAAGTGGTATCTTCCCATCCACTTGCTCACCTGGTCCATCGGTCTGTATGCGCTCTTTCTCTTTGTCTTGCGCCAAATCATACTTGTGTTTGGTTTGTCGAAAATCCTGAGAACTGTCGAGATCGAAATCAAGCCGTTGCACCCTGACGAAGTAGGTGGTTTCGGCGCCGTGGGTCGATTCATCAATTTGTCCATTCTCCTGGCTGTAGGCATAGGGCTTTTGGCCGTCTTATTTGCCGGTCTGGTTTTCGTGACCGGTGCCGATATCCTGCGCAGATCGGATGTCCTGGCGCTTTTTGGTTTATACCTGGTTCTGGTGCCGCTGTGTTTGTTCGTGCCCTATTATTCTGCTCGTTCCGCGATGCTGCGCGCACGTGGGGTATTATTGAAGCCCATTGCTGAAGAATTTCAAGGGGTGCTTGAAGTGGCCTATTCCAAAATCGCGGCCCCGACCCAGGAACTAAACGACGTCGACGAGCGTCTGGAGCAAATCAAAAAGCACCGCGATATTGTCCTACAAGTCTGCCCTATCTCTCCCCTTTCACTGAGTGCCTTCCGTAACATCAGCATCACGGCATCGATACCGTTCATTTCAGGAGTAGCATCGTTCGTCGTCCAATTTCTGAATAAGTAACCAGTATAAAAGTGGATTTCGATACGACAGTTTGATTCTTAGCGGAGCTAGCGTGGAACGAAAAATGCGGCGAGCGGATAGGGCCACATCGGAAAATGAAGCCAAGGAAATCTTGCAGGCGGGAGAGTACGGCATTCTCTCGACGGTGTCGGTAGACGGGCAACCTTACGGCGTGCCAGTGAGCTATGCTTATACAGACGATGTGCTCTACTTCCACTGCGCGGTCGAAGGCCATAAGCTGGACAATCTAAACGGCAACAACCGGGTGTCGTTTTGCGTGGTGGGCCAGACTCAGCTCCTGCCCGATAAGTTTGCGACAAACTACGAGAGCGTCATTGTGTTTGGAAAAGCCTGTGAGGTTAGAGAGACCGAGAAACACCAGGGGCTGCTCGAGTTGCTCAAGAAGTATTCTCCGGAGTTCCTGGAAAAAGGCCGACACTATATCGAGAATACTGGTGGTCAGGCCAGAGTCTATAAAATCATGATCGAATCCATGACCGGAAAAGCGCGGCGCAAGTGACGCGCCGTCGTGTGCAAAATCGCTCACAAAAACCTGAGGAGGTCAGCACATATGAAGTTCGTGCTTGATGGATACTGCGGCTTGTATTGTGGAGCCTGTCCGGTCAGGCTGGGCACTCAAGCGGGAACGGAACCCAATCCCTGCTACGGCTGCAAAAGCGAGCAGCCGGCCGGACATTGTGCGACTTGTGGGATCAAGGCCTGCGCCCGCCGCAAAGGCTATGCGTTTTGTGATGAATGCGCCGAACTGAAGACCTGTGAGCAGCTGCAACAGTTCCTGGTGGATCCGCAGTGGCCGTATCATCAGGGTGTCTTAAAGAACATGGAAGTGATCCGGCGTGAGGGCGTGGCCCAGTGGCTGGAAGCCCAGCAGGCGCGGTGGCGCTGCACTCACTGCGGCACGCCTCATTCCTGGTGGGATGAAGGGTGTCCGCGCTGTGGTCAAGCGGTGGCGAGTTATAAGGCGGACTTATAGTTGATCTTCATCCGCCGCGTGAGGATTGCTTAACGGGGGATATGCCGTTGAACAAAGTCGCTCTCGTCTCTGGATCAAATCAAGGCCTGGGCTTTGCCCTTATCGAGGCCCTTTGTAACAACCTGGGGCCAGACGCCTCTGTTTATCTCACAGCGCGTGATCCAGCCCGTGGCGCGGAGGCAGTCCGGCAACTGCGCCGGCGCGGGCTTTCGCCGTTGTTCCATCTGCTTGACGTGATAGACGATGCGAGCGTTGCCGCGCTGGCTGAATCCATCCGGGCAAGGCATGGAGGAGTCGATATTGTCATCTCGAATGCGGCGGCCCGGATCTCTCGCGACCGTCCGCAGGCAGAACAAGTGGCACTGTTTGTGAACACAAATAACCACGGCACGTGCCGGATGATCCGCGCGTTCGGGCCGTTGTTGAGGGACAATGCGCGTTTCCTGGTCGTAGCGAGCGCGTTTGGTTCGTTGCGCAATCTCTCCCCCGACCTCCACGGGAAGTTCGATGTCAAGACACGATCGCTCGAAGACATTGAGCAGCTCATGGATGACTACGTTGGTCTGGTGGAAGCGGGCCAGGCTGCAGCCCACTACTGGCCGGAGTGGATCAACGTCGCCTCGAAAGTCGCGCAAGTTGCCTCGACTAAGATCATGGCACGTCTCATGCGAGCGGAGGCGTCACGCAGAGGCATCCTGATCAATGCGGCCTGTCCCGGATTGGTTGATACGGACGCGTCGCGACCCTGGTTCGAAGACATGTCAGCGGCGCAGAGCCCACTTCAAGCAGCAGAGGACGTGATCTGGCTGGCCACCCTTCCGCCGGGGACGAATGGCCCATATGGAGAACTTGTCCAGCACCGCAAGATCCTCCCTTGGCTCTAAGCAGTAACACGCAACGCTCGAGGTTTCTCCCGGTTGCGGCGGACAGCGCGGGGCCGGAGTGTGGGGTGACCCGCTTTCAAACTGGAGTAAATAATCTAAGGAGATTCATCATGCAGACAAAACGAATTGTTATCTTCGCGGTGTGTCTGGCTTTGTTAACGGCGGGCTGTTCTGGAGCTGCTCCGGTCTTCAAAACCCCGGAAGACGCCATCACCCATTATTTTCAGGGGCTGACCCAAGGCGACTTCCAAAAAATCGCGCAAGCCTGTGCGATCGATGAGATGAGCGAAAAATTCAAATTCGATCTTTATACCGAAAGAATCGGCTACCTCATTCCTATTCAAAGCCAGTCACCGACTGAGTATCCGCTTTACATCGAGATAAATAAAACGCAGCTGTCATCCCAGATTTTTACTCGGGTGAGAATTTTTGCTCAAAGTCTGCTGTCCCATGAAGATGTGGCTTCGGGCAAGACGATTAAGATCGATGCCGAAAGGACTGCCGCCTTCATCAAAGATGTGGATCCCAAAAGGCTTTCCGGTTTGGAACTGAAGAAAATCTCCCTGCCCAACGCAGAGCTGATGAACAACGTGAAGTATCAGGAAAACGCTGCCAAACAGGCTCGTATCTACGGAGCCGCTGAATTCACCGAACGCGTGGCCTTGTTTTCATTTGAAGGGAATTACTACTATCTGGGATTCACACTGCTCCGCTATGGCGAAAACTGGAAAATCAGTAGCCCCACTTCTGTTATAGCTCAAACCAGTGCCATGGGCAATCCCACCCAAACAACCGTGGAAGAATTTGAGAAGATAATCAACAGTGATTAACAGCTGAAACGAGGCTCCCGCTTTCCTAACGCACAAAGCGCTACCGTTGTTGAACAAATAACCAACCGCCCGAAGTCAGATCGACTTTGGGCGGGTTACTGACTACTGCCTACTGTTCACTGACCACTGTTTACTCGTGCCTCAACGCCTCAATCGGATTCATGCGCGCGGCGCGCAAGGCGGGATACAACCCCGCGAACAACCCCACCAGCGCCGAGACGCCGGTGGCCAGCGCGATGGTGATGGGTGAGACGCTGGGTTGAAATTGATTTGACAAACTGGCCACGGCCGCCGCGCCACCCGCGCCGATCGCAATGCCGATCGCGCCACCCACCAATGAGAGCGTCATCGCTTCCACCAGGAACTGAAACAAAATATCGCGCCGCTTGGCCCCAATCGCTTTTCTCAATCCGATCTCGCGTGTCCGCTCGGTGACGGTGACGAGCATGATATTCATCACGCCGATGCCGCCCACCAGCAGCGAGATGCCCGCAATCGCCGAGAGGAACACGGTGATCGCCGCGCTGATCGCGCCGAACGATTGCAGTAAATCCGCCTGGGTGAAGACCTGAAAATCGTCTTCGTTGCGATAGTTAATGTTGTGGCGATCCCGCAGCACATTGATCGCGTCGTCTTTGAGTACCCCATTCGTCGCCGGATCCACGCCCTGCATCAGAACCGTCGATACACCCGGTAGGCCGTTGCGCGCGCGGATATCGCGCAAATAAGTGCGCGCGGCCGTCAGCGGCACAATGATCTGATTGTCCTCATTGGCAAACTGGTTGCCCCCTCTCTCAGGCAACACGCCGATCACGCGAAACGGCACATCGTTGAGCCGGATGAATTGATCGAGTGGATCCGTATCCGGCGGAAACAACTCCTCCAGTACGGTCTGTCCGATAATGGCGACGCGAGCCGCGCCCAACACGTCATCCTCTGTCAGCGCGCGACCTTCAAGGACTTCCAGGCCACGCATGGCCAGATACGCCTCATTCGCTCCCTGGATGGTCGTCGTCAGCTTGGCATCCCGGTAACGCGCCAAAGCATTGAGCCGGATCATCGCCGTCGAACTCGCCACGTCGGGCAGCTGCCGGGGATCGCCTAACGCCCGCGCGTCGCCTTGGGTCAGCGTCGTCTGATTGGCAAACTGCGCCACAAACTGCGCCTGCTGCGAGTTGCCTACTTTGGACATCACAAACAGCAGGTTGGTCCCCAGCGCATTGAACTGGCTATTGATGAAGTTTTCCACGCCCTGACCGATGGATAACAGCGAGATCACCGCGCTTACGCCGATGATGATCCCCAGCATGGTCAGGATCGATCGTAACTTGTTGGATCGCAGCGCGCGTAAGGCGCTGCGCACATTATCAAATATCTGCATAGCTTGCTTGCCTACTCATAGCGTAACGCCTCAATCGGATTCAAGCGCGACGCGCGCCAGGCCGGATATAAGCCAAAGAACAGTCCCACGGCCACCGAAAAGCCAACCGCCATCGCCACCGCTCCAGGCGCCACGACCGGATAGAAATTTTCCACCAGCTGGCCAATCGCCATTGCGCCGCCGGCCCCGATCAAAATGCCGAGGACACCGCCCAACAAAGAAAGCGTCATGGCTTCGATCAGAAACTGCGCCAGAATATCGCGCCGCTTGGCCCCGATCGCTTTGCGCAGCCCGATCTCGCGCGTGCGTTCCGTCACGGTGACGAGCATGATGTTCATGATGCCGATCCCGCCCACGATCAACGAGACCGCCGCAATCGCCGACAGGAAAATCGTCACCGCGCCGATGATGGCCCCGAACGCCGCCAGAAAATCGGCCTGGCTGAACACCGCAAAATCATCCTCGTCGCGATAGTTGATGTTGTGTTGAGCGCGCAGGGTCGTTTTGATCTGCTCGATGACCTCAGCCTGATCGACGCCTTCGCGCGGCATGATGTACAGCAGATTCACGATCGGATCGCCGGCCTTATTGCGCAGGGGATACAGCTCGTTGTGAGCCGTGGTCAGCGGCACATAGACGTGATTGTCCTGATCGCCACCCATGCCGCCGCCCTTCGCTTCCAACACGCCAATGACCTTATACGGCTGTCGATTGATCTTGATGATGGCGCCGATGGGGTCTTGATCGGGGAAAAGCTCTTTGACCACCGTCTGACCCAGCACGGCCACGCGCGCGCGCGCCACCACATCACCCTCGTCGATGAACCGCCCGGCGACGGTCTGCCACTCACGTGCGATGTCGTAACCCGGCTCGACGCCGCTGACGGGTGGCTGCACGACCTCACTGCCCACGGCCACCGCCGCGATGGTCTGCACTTCCGGCGCGACGACGATGGCATCCGGCACCCGGCGCGAATCTTTAACCGCCTCCAGATCCTTCAACGACAATGACGGGCCGAGCAGCACATTGCCCTGCAAGACCTGCGTCGGCGGACCGGAGGTCATATCTTCCGGCGAACCGGGGATGACAAAGAGCAGATCGGTGCCGATCGAGCCGAACGCCGCGCCGATGTAGTTTTCCACGCCACGTCCCACGGAGACCAGGGTGATGACTGCGCCTACGCCGATGATGATGCCCAGCATGGTCAGAGCCGCGCGCAGCTTGTTGGAGCGCAGTGCCCGCAGGGCCATGCGAATATTTTCAGTCAGGGTCGCTAGTCTTAGCATTCAAATCACTTTGTACATTCTCAGTCATTCCCGCCGCGACACGTCGTACCCGGCGCTCTGCGCCGGCGACGCGCTAGGCGTGCGTGCCGCCAGGCTCCGGTGGAGCCTGGGTACGGCAAAGCGGGAATCCAGAGGACTGGACACCCGCCTGCGCGGGTGTGACATGGCTGGCTTCAAGCTCCGGCCGCGCGGACCAACTTGGCATATTCGGGATGTTCCTGATCCTCGATGACTTGATCCTTCACCGGGTCATCGCCCACAATCTGCCCGTCGTAGATGCTGACCACGCGCCGGGTGTGCTGCGCAATGCGCGGATCGTGCGTGACGAAAATGATGGTCATGCCCTCTTCGCGATTGAGCCGCTGGAAGATCGCCATGATCTCCGCGCCCGACTTCGAGTCGAGATTGCCCGTGGGTTCGTCGGCCAGGATGATGGCCGGATCGTTGACCAGCGCTCGCGCGATAGCCACGCGCTGCTGCTGCCCGCCCGATAGTTCGTTGGGATTGTGATGGGTCCGATCGCCCAACCCCACCGCCTCTAATGCAACCTTGGCGCGCTCTTTACGCTGTCGCGCCGCTGTGCCGGAATAGATCAACGGCAGTTCCACGTTTTGCAGTGCTGTCGTGCGCGGCAGTAGATTGAACTGCTGGAAGACAAATCCGATCTTGCGATTGCGGATCTCGGCCAGTTGATTGTCGTTCAGCGTATGTACGTCCACGCCGTCGAGCTTATACAGGCCGGATGTGGGCTGATCCAGACAACCGATGATGTTCATCAACGTCGATTTGCCGGAACCGCTCGGTCCCATGATGGCCGCCAGATCGCCTTCGTAGATGGTCAACGTCGCACCACGCAGGGCGTGCACTTCGGTCTCGCCCATCTGGTAGATCTTGCGAATGTCTTCAATTTCAATGACCGGTTTGGCGTTCATCAATCACTCACTTGCTCGGGCGTAAGCTGGTGTCACTCGTCTGCAGATCAGCCTGTGCATTTATTGTGTCCCAAAGAAACCGCTCTTCTGCGGCACTACCAGCACGTCACCTTCATTAAGCCCCGCCGTCACTTCGCTCTCGTTGGCGTTGCGCAGCCCGGTGACGATCTCGATCTCTTCGACCTTGTCGCCGCGCTGGGTGTACACATAGGCTTTGCCCGTCTGCCGATCGATGCGGATGGTCCAGTTGGGGACGATCAACACGTTGTCACGCACTTCGGTGATGACGTCGGCATTGGCGCTCATGCCGCCGCGCACGGGCTGATTGGTTTCATCCAGCGAGATGATCACCTTGTAGGTCACCACTCCCGCGTTGTCGGAAGCCGTCGGCGCGATGTAATCCACGCGCCCGGTCAACGTCTCATCGGGCAGGGCGTCAATCGTGATCACCACCGGCTGCTGTTCCTGTAGGACGCCAATGCTGTTCTCGTCGATGCCGATGTCGATGTGAAACGACGATAGATCAGAGACCACCGCGGCTGACCGCAGGCCACTCACACCCACCTGCTCACCCACTTTCACGTTGAGCTGCGCCACCGTGCCGTCGATGGGCGAAGTCAGCACCGCGTCGGTCAGACGCTGCCGGGCCGCTTCCAGGTTTAACTCAGCCTGCTTGAGCTGGGCTTCCGCCAACCCGCGCGTGAGATCGTTGCCCAACAGCCGCTGCAGCTGCGCCTGCGCCTGCACCAACTGCGCTCGCGCCCCGGCCAGCTGGGCCGTATTGCCGCCGCGCTTCACGTTTTGATATTGCAGCTCTGCAATCTGCGCGGCCATCGTCGCCTGCGCTAGCTGCGACTGCATCATGTCGCGCGGCATCCCACCCACCGGCTTATCCTTGATCTGATCCCACTGAAACTCCACCTGCCGTTTGGACTCGTTCGCCGAATCGGCTTGCAGGCGCGCGATTTGCAGGGCGATCTCATCGGGCTTGGACAATTGGTTCAAGCTGGCTGATGCGCTGGCGATGGCGGCCTCGGCCGCTTTGACGTCGCCCGCAGTCGGCGAGATCGCCTGGGTGTAGGCCAGTTTTTGCGTGGCTACGGCCTGTTCGGCCTGCTTCACGGCCAGTTGCAAATCATCCGTATCCAATTCGGCGATGACGTCGCCCGCCTTCACCAACTCGCCTTCGTCTACCAATACCGCTTTGACCGTGCCCGGTACGCCGAAATTCAAGTTGACCTGCGCCGCCGGATCGATCTTGCCACTGGCGCTGACCGAGGCGCGAATCGTGCCGCGTTTGACGGCTGCTGTGCGCTCGACGCTCGCCTCGCTATTGGTGGCGGGTGCAGCACAAGCCGCCACCCCGATCGTTCCTAAGAGCAGGACGATCAAACTTTTTGTGATCCAACTTCGTTTGTACATGTCTAACCTCGTTGTTGACTATTCGCTGCACCCAGGCAGTGTGGCTCGTTTAAAAAGGGTTGCGCTTCAGCCGCATTACCGTGGCGCTCACGGTGTCGGCGTCGGAAATGGGAACGGAAAATGAAAGACCGGAAACGGGGTGGCCATCTTACCCGTACACGTGCTGTCGGCTGCGCAGGTGATGGTCACCGGCGCCGGCTCAAAGTAGTTGTTCAGAAAATCTTCTTCGCCAATCTCACCTTGCGCCAGCTTTTCCGGTGCAAAACGTCGCAGGCGCTGCACGACATCGCTGGTGCCCGTCAAATCGGTCGCCACGACGAACGCCGTGTAAAGTGGAGGATCGATCTGCAGATAATAACGTCCCAACGTCTGTTTCGCCGCGCGCAGCATCTCGTTATAACCGGTCTGCCAACGCAGCGGACTGGCGTACTGAACCATCAAAGCTTGTTCGCGATTACCTTCGTCGAAGGTGAACCAATAAACCCGGGGATCGGTAACACCGGCTTTGATCAACGCCGATCGCAAAAGCGCGGGTACCTCCGTTCGTGCGAGCGGGCCGGTGGGCGCTGCCGCGGGCTTGCCGGTCCCGATCGCGCGTAGCGTGCCGCTCGACGCTGGCCGCGTAGTGGAGATCGTGGCTGTCGTCTCTGTGGGCGGGGCCGGGAGCACCGTCGCGGTGGCCGGCCGCGTTTGTGTCGGACGTGGTGTGCGCGTGGGCTTGGGTGTGCGCGTAGGGCCAAACGTCGGGAAGGGCCGTTCGGTCGCCGTTGGACCGATCGGGCGTGGCGTGGGCGTGGGCGCCGCGCAGGCCGCCAGTACGACCGCCGCCACGATCAGCAGCATTAATTTGAAGCGCATAAGTCCGCAACCTTTTTGTCGAAATAACTTCGCCAGGGAATTGTATCGCATCACTTTTCGGCGATGAACGTGTCTACTAACTTGTTCAGCAGTCGCAGCAGTTGTGTTTGTTCGTCGGGCGAGAAATCTTTCAGCACCCGGGCGATCTGTTGTTTATTGTAGCTCATGCCGATTTGGTAAAGCTGTTCACCCCCGGCCGTCGTGTGCACCCGCACTACCCGACGATCGTGAGAATCGTGAACGCGCTCGACAAACTTGGCGCGTTCCAGCCAGTCGACGATGCGGGTGGTGGAGCTGAGCGGCAGGCTGAGATTGGCGCTCAGTTCGCCCATCGTGGGCGGGGTGTTGCTTTGCATCAGAATAGTGAAGATGCGAAATAAAAAGGTGTAATCTTCCCAACTTCCCGCATTGCCTCGGGAACTCTCCATTTGTTCTTTGAAGCGCACCAGGTGTTCCGGCAGCAGCAGATCGACCCGCAGACAGACGAAACGCTGCAATAGCGCCATATATTGTTCGACAGTTTGGGATGACACAGTCACGCCTTTATTTCCATCCTGAAATAATTCCAAAGCGGAAGTGATTTTACCACTTCGGGTACACACGTCAAGGAGGGCCGTCGAGGGCCGTTAGACCAAACTGCCGGCGAGAATTTTTGTGTTGCCCCTCATTTTGTTCCGTGGTAACATAGCTAACGTTCTTCACAAGCTGGTGTCAAACTGCACAAGGGAGGGCTTGGCATGGCTTCTAATGAGATCCCCGATATCGTGATTGGTCGCTTGCCGGTTTACTTGCGCGCCTTGTCGCTCATGGCGGCCGCCGGGCAGGAGATCACCTCATCGCATGAGTTGGGCGAGAAGCTGGGCATCAGCTCGGCGCAGATCCGCAAGGATCTCTCGCACTTCGGCGAATTTGGCAAGCAAGGCACGGGCTATCGCATCAGCCACTTGCAGGATCAACTGCGTCGCATTCTCAAAGTCGATCGTGAATGGTCGGTGGCGTTGATCGGTGTGGGCGATGTGGGTCAGGCGTTGGTGCACTACAACGGTTTCCGCGATCGCGGCTTTCACATTGCACTGGCCTTCGATTCCGATCCAGTGAAGATCGGCCAACCGATCGGCGCGCTCACGATCCAGGATATCGCCACACTACCCGAGGTGGTGCGCGAGCACAACGTCCAGATCGCCATGATCGCCGCGCCGGCCAAAGTGGCGCAGGAAGTGGCCGACCTGTGTGTGAAAGGCGGCGTGCGTGCCATCCTCAACTACGCGCCGATCAACCTCGCGGTGCCGGAGGATGTCCACGTCCAGTACATTGATCCGGTGACGCACTTGCAGAGGATGACGTACTACCTCGCGTAAACCGCAAGCGCAGGCTCATCGAGCCTGCGCTTTTTAGTGTTTGGTCTCGTGGATTATTTCTTTAGCGCTGAGTTCCCTGCCGCGTATCAGGCTGCCTGATCAAGGCCAAGAAAACGGACAGGTTGGGGATTTCTGCCGCCTTGATGACTAATGGCAAACTGAACAGCCTGTCGGTTTTCTTGCGGACGACTACCGAACCATTCAACATTTCGACTCGATCAACCTCACTCCATGCGATCGCTTTATCTTCGTAGGTTAGCCCCCGCTGGCTCACCCCGAGCGCGCCAAAAGCAACCGTCTCGCCCCGCTGCA
>JAUQXC010000260.1 GCA_030834825.1 Thermoflexales bacterium | reverse complement strand
AAAATCACTACAAATGCTTGCTTGAAACTTTGTTTTGTGAACATGGTATCCTCCTGGTGCCAAGTAGGTTGCAACGATTTGATCCTGGTATAGAAAGATTCGATGGGTGAGATCACATGCTTGGGTTTAATGCGGGAAGATGTACGATGAGCCTCTTTTGTTTTTCACAGATTTCAGAATAAACTAAAGCCCGCTCACTCGTCAAGAGACTTCAGTACTGTTTTCTATGACTTGGCTCTTGCGCTTCTCAAGACAGCTCTCTGGAACATCCTTCAATTTGAGTGACGGCGCCTCGACGCTTTGAGTTTGTCTATATGGCGTGAAGACCCTGTGTCAGACAACAACACAAAACGGATGAGTGTGCCCAAGGCGACATTCAACAGAGATTGAGTACCTCGTCACACATTAAAGAATACTCCATTTGACGGGCTGTCAGTAGTTGTGATACCCTGTAATTGTTGTTCCTCGCAAGCCAAGGTCCAGCCGTTCAACTGTTGTGCAGCCAATTCAAAAAGGAGACTCCATGACCACTCGTCGTCTAGCGTTGACTCTGTTGTTCGCGGTCGCTTTGAGTTTTGCCCTATCCGTCACCACGCACGAGATCCATCCCGCACAAGCCGTTTCGCTCGACCTCGTCATCAGTCAGGTCTATGGCGGTGGCGGCAACACCGGTGCACACTATCAAAACGATTTTGTCGAGATCTTCAACCGTGGGACAACCCCCATATCACTGGCGGGTTGGTCGATCCAATATGCCAGTGCAACGGGGACTGGCAACTTTGGTGCGAATAGCAGCCAACTGACCGAGCTGCCCGCTGTCTCGCTGACTCCGGGTCAATACTTGCTGATTCAAGCGGCCGGTGGTGCAACGGGAGCACCTCTCCCCACGGCGGACGTGATCGACCCCTCACCGATCGCGCTGAGCGCCTCAGCGGGCAAAGTGGCCTTAGTCAACACCGTGACCCCCTTAGGCTGTAACGGCAGCTCGACGCCCTGTTCGTCCACCCAGTTAGCGCAGATCATCGATCTCGTCGGTTACGGGAATGCCAACTTCTTCGAGGGAAGCGGCGCTGTCCCCACGCTGAGCAACACAACGGCGGCGCTCCGGGCCGCGAACGGCTGTACCGAAACCGATCACAACAACGCAGACTTCAGTGTAGACGTACCGAGTCCGCGCAACACGGCCTCGCCGCTTAGCCCTTGCCTCGGCGGCGACGCTGCGCCGAGTGTCACTCACACCACTCCGGCCGATGGCGCGACGGGCGTCCTCGTGGGCAGCAACATCGCCCTTGACTTTAGCGAGAGCGTGGATGTGGCGACTGGCGCGATCACGGTCGAGTGCCCAGCGGGCAACATCGTGGCGAGCAACGGTGCAGCCGATAATGTCACGAGTGTCCTCATCGATCCAGGCAGTGACCTGCCGCCGCTCACCTCGTGTGTGATCCACATCGACGCAGCCGGCGTAACAGACGAGGATACCGACGATCCGCCGGACAACTTGACGGGCCAGAACAGTTTCAGTTTCACCACCGAAGGGCCTGTCTGTGAGCAGCCGTTCACGCCCATTTACAACATCCAGGGCAGTGGCCCCGCCGCCGCCATCACCGGCACTGTGACCACACGGGGCGTCGTTGTGGGCGACTATGAGACCAGCATCGGGCTGCAAGGGTTCTATCTTCAGGATGAGCTCGGCGATGCCGACGTGGCGACTTCCGATGGGATCTTTGTCTTCACGGGCAGTGCCGATACCGTGAGCGCTGGTCAGATCGTTCGAGTCACGGGCTTCGCCCGGGAGCGCTTCAATCAAACCGCGCTCAACGGCGCCAACAGCAACACCTCGCCCGTGACGAATATCGTTGACTGCGGCAGCACGGGCAGCGTACTGCCTGTGGAAGTGACGCTGCCTTTTGCCAGCCTCGACTTCCTGGAACGATTTGAAGGCATGCTGGTGCGCTTGCCGCAAGCGCTGGTGATCTCCGAATACTTCAACTACGAACGCTTTGGCGAGATCGTCCTCGCCCTGCCGCTCGAGGGAGAGACACGGGCCTTCACCCCGACAGCCATTGACGAACCGGGTGCTCCCGCCCTGGCGCGCGCCCTGGCCAACAGCCTGCGGCGCATCACGCTCGACGATGGACTTGGTCTCCAGAACCCCGACTTTCTACGGCATCCCAACGGCAGTGCGTTCGCATTGGATAATCGCTTTCGCGGTGGCGACACGGTGCAGAATGTTGTCGGCGTGCTGGGCTTCGACTTCAACCTCTATCGCATCCAACCGATCGGACCAGCCGACTATACCGCCGTCGACCCGCGTCCGGATGCACCTGAACCCGTGGGTGGCTACCTGCGCATCGCAGCGATGAACACGCTCAATTTCTTCCTCACACTGGATTATCCGACCGGTGATCCGCTCGACAACCACTGTGGTCCGCTGCAGAACGTCGAGTGCCGCGGCGCCGACGCCGATCAACCGGCCGAGTTCACGCGCCAGCGCACTAAACTCCTGGACGCGCTGGCCCGCCTGGATGCCGACATCCTGGGTCTGAATGAAGTGGAGAATACGCTCGGCGTCGATCCGCTCGGTGACCCGGTCAACGGCATCGTGGCGGGCCTCAACACACTACTGGGGGCGGACACTTACGCTCACATCGACACCGGCGTGATCGGCACAGATGCCATCCGGGTTGGCCTGATCTACCGGCCCGCGCGGGTCATACCCATTGGCGACTTCAAACTCTTGACCACGGCGGTGGATCCACGGTTCCTCGATACCAAGAATCGTCCCGCGCTGGCCCAGACCTTCGAAGACCTGGCGACGGGCGCGCGTTTCACGGTGGTCGTCAATCACCTCAAATCGAAAGGCACCGATTGTGACGATGTCGGCGACCCGGACCTGGGCGACGGTCAGGGCAACTGTAACCTGACCCGCCAAGCCGCCGCTCAGGCTCTGGTGGACTGGCTCGCCACTGATCCCACTGGCAGCGGCGATCCGGACTTCCTGATCATGGGCGATCTGAACTCCTACGCCAGGGAAGATCCGATCGATGCGATTCAGGTGGGTGCGGATGATACGATCGGGACCGGCGACGACTACACCAATCTCATCGCTCATTATCAAGGGGCGCACGCTTACTCGTATGTCTTCGATGGCCAGGCCGGCTACCTCGATCATGTGCTGGCCAGCCTCAGTCTGGCCGCGCAGGTGACGGGCGCGGCCGACTGGCACATCAACGCCGACGAGCCTGATCTGCTGGACTACGACACCACCTTCAAGCCGCCCGCGCAAGAGGCGATCTATGAGGCCAATGCCTATCGCTCCTCGGATCATGATCCGGTGGTCGTGGGCCTGAATCTTGATCCCAACCCTCTCTGCCAGGGCCTGACGGCTACCATCCTCGGCACTCCCGACGACGACGTGATCTATGGCACGAATGGCCCTGATGTCATCGTCGGCCTGGGTGGAAACGACATCATTTATGGCGGTAGCGGCGACGATGTGATCTGCGGCAATGCGGATGACGATATCCTCAATGGCGGCAGCGGCAACGACACGCTCGACGGCGGCTATGGGAACGATACGCTCAACGGCGGCAATGGAAACGACACCTTGATCGACAACGAAGGAAACGATGTGCTCAAGGGGGGCAATGGAAATGACACCTTGACGAGCGGCCTGGGGCGTGACAAATTGTATGGTCAAAACGGCAACGATGTGCTTGAGGGGGGTAGTGAGGACGATGTTTTGAGCGGGGGTAACGACGCTGACACGCTCGATGGTGGCAGTGGTGCTGATAGCGTAAGCGGCAATAACGGAGACGATCGACTGTCTGGCGCTGATGGAAATGACACGTTGATTGGCGGCAATGGCAACGATGTGCTGGATGGCGGCGCCGACGCCGATGTGCTGGTCGGCAATAGTGGCCGTGACACCTTGACTGGCGGCACAGGCGCTGACTCGTTCAGCGGCGGCCCGGGTGCCGATGTGAACACGGACTTCAACCCGGTAGAAGGGGACACGAGCGACGGGACCTGACCTGAGCCAGGCCTTGCGGTGCATTGAGGTGCGACTCATCCAGATCGCTTGCCTCAGAAATCTTCCATCTCTCGTCGCAGGCAAATGGGAGATGGAAGATTTTATTGTGCAGCGATACGAACAGAACGCTGCACCTCAGCCCACTCACCTGCCCACATAAAAGGATTTCACCTCAGATGAAAATTCATCTCCTGGATGGCACCTATGAATTGTTCCGAAATCACTTCGGCGCTCCTCCGAAACAGGCCCCCGATGGTCGCCAGGTCGGTGCGACGCTCGGTTTGGTGCGAAGTCTGCTGATGCTGTTAACCACGCCGGGAGTCACGCACGTCGCGTGCGCCTTTGACCATGTTATCGAGTCGTTCCGCAACGATCTCTTCGCTGGCTACAAAACGGGCGCAGGCGTCGACCCGGATCTTTTGGCCCAGTTCCCACTGGCCGAAGAAGCCGTTTCTGCTCTGGGGGTAGTCGTCTGGCCGATGGTCGAGTTTGAAGCCGATGATGCTTTGGCGACCGCGGTCAAACGTTTCAAAAACCACCAAGCGGTTGAACAAATCGTCATTTGCTCGCCAGACAAAGATTTGGCGCAGTTGGTTTCAGGCAAACGGATCGTTTGTTGGGATCGTCGGCGCGAAATTATCCTGGACGAGGCCGGCGTCCGCGAGAAGTTCGGCGTCAAGCCACCATCCATTCCGGATTGGCTCGCGTTGGTAGGGGATGCAGCAGATGGCTATCCCGGCATCCCCGGCTGGGGAGCCAAGTCAACTGCTGCCGTGCTTTCGCGCTTTGAGCATTTGGAGGCGATCTCAAACGAGGCCAGTCAGTGGCGATTGAAAACGATCTCTCCGGGCCGCGCCGTCAGTCTGGCGGAAAGTTTAGCGCACCGACGTGAAGAGGCTATGCTTTACCGGAAGCTGGCCACCCTGCGCACCGACGTTCCGCTGCAGGAGAAGCTCAGCGACCTGAAATGGCACGGCGCGCACGACCGGCTGAAAACGATCTGCCACGAGTTGGGCGATGAGCGAATCCCGGCGCGTATTTCCCGCTGGCGGTAGGTCGTGAGTCTGACCCGTCGGGCATCCATAGAACGCTCCCGCGCGCATGACTTTGGCGCGCTCATGCTGGAACACGACGGCGAAAGTCATGCGAATCGCCCCGCCCGATCAAGTGCAGGCCATCGCGCGTCGTCAAGGTTTGGCGCAGTTGCTGCTGGGCCACGTGACCGATCTCACCGCTTATCCGATCGATGCGCTGAATAGCACGCCCTTCATCGCCGATGATCTGAGCGGCGCATACGGCTATGTGCTGGCGCGCCATCAGGCTCCGCGCCGTCCGCTACCGCGCACCGATCGCTGGTATCTGTACGTTGCGCGTCCGCGGGCATCACTCCGCGGGCATCACGCTGGCCACGGTGGTTCGAGCGGCGCGTGAGGCAGACTGGCAGCCTGAAGCACCTCCCGGATCGACTTCACAGTGCGCTTAGCTCAACAATCTCCTCCTCAGCTACCAATTGCACCTTCAAAACAGGAACTGAACCCAATGGCTTATTCCGATCACGAGCAAGCCCTGCGCGTGGCCTCGCCCCTTTCCGCCGTGACGACGGGCTGTTGTTTACGCTACGGGTTGTTCGCCAGCATCCTGCGGCAACCTGTTAGCAGTGTCAACTCCGAAGACTACGCCTTCTGCCACTACTACGATCTGCTCCGCACGATCGGGCTCTCCACGACCGAGGACATGATCCATCCGACCCGCACGTGGCTGATCTGCCGACTGGGTGTGCTCGAACCCGCCGAAAGATATTTTCTGCAAGGCTTCCATCGCTGGCATGTGGAGTGGATCGAAGTGGTTGCGGCAGAGGGCATCGTGCTGCCGAGTGATCCGGTCTTGATGTCGTTGCAGACTATCATGGGCTTGAGCGAAGAGGTGCGAGACCATGGAGAGAACTCAGGTCGTGTGCGCCTCGTCGCGCAGCCCGGGGCAGTATCACTGGATCGTGTGGCGCAACAGTATGCGTGGGCTACGGCGGGCATTAGCACGGATCAACTGTTGCTAATCATTTTGCTGATCCCCGATAAAGGGGCGCCTGCACCTGCGTTTCGTGTTGGTGTCAGAGACCGCTGCATCCGCGTGCGCACAAATCGCGCGCATAAATCCGAGCATCCACCTTCCAGGGAACCCCATTTGAATTGAATCGCGGGCATTTAAATCGCGGAACGCCTGAGGATGGGCGCGCGACGCAGCTGTGTCACCCTCCTGACGGCGATCGTCATGGCCCGCGAGGCACATGGCAAGGATGCTTGATGCAGCAGGGCTGCCGAGCGCACTCTCCTGCGGGAACTTCGCGTGCGAGCCTGTCAGGGGTTCTCCGTTTCGGGCTGCCGAATCACCACGAAATTACGTGGAGGAGTGCTGCCCGCGATCAGCATGGATAGTCCGCCTCATTTGCGGTAATCTTCAGGGGCGCGAGGCGCATGGCGGAGATGCTCGGCACAGCAGGGTTGCCGAGCGCACCGTCATGCGGGACCTGCGCACCGTGCCCGCGCGTGGCTTTTGGCGTCGAGTAGCCACAGCGTGACAAGTCAGAGCGAGGGGCCGCGCGACTCGTTGAAGGATTCGGGTAAGCCTGGCTCAGCGCGGCAATCGAGATCACGATAAATCAGTTGTGGCCGATGCTACAGGCTCCGAAGAATAACCCTATCAGTATCCGCAGCCGGTTCTGACAATAATCCCGATGAGTAATCTTTAGCGAGATCTGATCGACGGTGCTGGAGAACGGCAATGATCTCCCAGCACGACCGACCCAACACTGAATTAGCCACCATTTACATGACCGCGATCATCGAAAGAGGCGGCTTGTCTTGTTGCCCGTCACGCAACGGCAAAAATTTTGTTGAGGGATGTGTTGAGGGGTAAAGGTGTATAGTAAGGCAACTCTTAATAACAGAGGTTACGAGGACATCGTTTGCGTGAATCGCGTTTGTCCTTGCTTGGCCAGCTACTGGTTGAGTGATTACCCCAGTTTCATCTAGACGACTGTTAGCGTATTATTCCAGTCCTCGTTTAGCACAATCGTTGATAGGCAAATGGTGCGTGTGGAGTGTGCCGAAACGGGCAGAGCCCAGCGGCATCCGTCCTGATGTTGAGCCAAGGGTAAGCAGGGAGTAAGGCCGCCATGCTCAAGATCAACCTGCTGGGCGGTTTTCGTCTGACGAGCGATGACGCTCCTGTTCCAGCGTTCAACACGCCACGCCTGCAGGAATTGCTGGCCTACCTTGTTCTTCATCGTGAAAGTCCCCAATCCCGACAACACTTGGCCTTTCTCCTCTGGCCAGATTCCGCGGAAGCGCAGGCTCGCACCAATCTCCGCAACTTGATCCATCTCCTCCGCCACTCCTTACCCTGTGCTGAGGACTTCGTGCAAATAGACGCCGCGGCGCTTCACTGGCGGCCGAATTCGACCTTTCAACTAGATGTCGCTGATTTTGAGCAGGCCTGTAAAGCGCGTGATTTCGATCGGGCTGTGAATCTTTACCCGGGTGAGCTCTTGCCTGATTGCTATGACGACTGGATCATATCTGAGCGCGAACGTTTGCAGCAAATGCTGATCAATGCCTTAGGACAAGTCGTTGATCAGCGCGAAAAGCATCGTGACTTTTTAGGGGCAATCGGAGCCGCCCAGCAGTTACTGCGTTGCGATCCGCTGCGTGAGGAAACTTATCGTGAGTTGATGCATCTGAATGCACTGAATGGTGATCGCGCTGCTGCACTGCATACCTATCACGCCTGCTGTACCATCCTGCGGCATGAGCTGAATGTTGACCCCAGCCCGATGACCCGTGAGCTTTACGAACGCCTATCATGTGGCGGGCCTTCACAAATGATCACGCCGCTGGCACCTACCTTGCCTTTTGTGGGACGAGCCGGCGAATGGTCATCCCTACTCGCCGCGTGGCGCACGGCTTCGGACGGCGGGCCACAGATGATTCTGATTACCGGTGAGGCGGGTATCGGCAAAACCCGGCTGGCTGAAGAGCTGATAAGCTGGGCCAACCGGCAAGGAATCCCGACAGCACTCGCTCACTGTTACGCTTCTGAAGGGGCGCTGGCTTATACGCCAGTCATCGCCTGGCTGCGCGTCCGACCATTGCCCCGGCTGGAGCCTGTCTGGCTAACCGAAGTGGCGCGGCTCTTGCCGGAACTTATGACTTGCTATCCCAGTCTGGCACCACCTAGTGCGCTGACCGAGGCTTGGCAACGGCAACGCTTGCACGAAGCACTAGCGCGCGCGCTGTTCAACAGCAGGCGCACAGATGGGATCGCCACACCGCTGGTGTTGGTGATTGAAGATCTGCAGTGGTGCGACCAGGACACACTCGAATGGTTACATTATTTGCTGCGTTTTGACCTGCAAGCGCGCCTATTGGTCGTGGGCACACTGCGAACTGAAGAGATGCAGACCGGGCCAGCGCTGTCGTCGCTGCTGGCGGCCCTGCGCTGCCGCAGCCAGTTGAGCGAGGTCGCCTTGGGACCACTCGACAGAACCGAAACCGATTTGTTGGTGGTGCACCTCGCCGGGTCCGAACTCGCTCCTCAGTTTGCCGAGTGGCTCTACCATGAAACCGAAGGGAATCCATTGTTTATTGTAGAAACCGTACGCGCCGTATTGTCGGAAAAGCATTCTTCGGCTCCCTTGGCTTTCTCTAGCGCTTGGCATGCCATGCCTTCTCAGGTGCGAGCTGTCATCGACGCACGGCTCGCCCAGCTTTCAACACAGGCCCGGCAATTGATGGAAGTGGCTGCCATTATCGGCCGCGCATTCACTTTCGATCTCCTCAAACAGGCCAGTGGCGAAGATGAAGCGGCACTAGCGTCTGAACTAGACGAGCTCTGGCGACGGTGCATTGTGCGTGAACAGAGCGCCGCTGCGTACGATTTCACGCATGATAAACTGCGCCAGGCGGCTTGTGCGAACCTGAGCGCAGTGCGCAGCCGATTGCTACACCGCCGCGTGGCCGAGGCCATGGAGATAGTGTATGCGCATGATCTCGACGGCGTATGCGGCCAGGTGGCGGCACACTACGAGCAGGCTGGTATGCTTGATCGGGCGAGCGAATATTATCAGCGCGCCGCGCAGACTGCCCGTCGCGTCTATGCCAACGAGGACGCCATCACTTTGTTTCGGCATGCTCTTGGCCTGCTCAAAGAAATCCCGCCCGACCACATCACTTGCGAGAGGGCGATCAAGGTGTATGAAGAATTGGGTGACGTATGTGATTTGGCTGGCCGGTATGAGGAGGCGCGGAATGCGTATCAAGAGGCGCTGGTCTGGGTTCCGCTGGGAGAACGAGTCTGGCAGGCTCAACTCTGGCGCAAAATCGGCTCCACGTCCGCGCAGCCGGCCGATGAGCAGTTTCGATCTTTTGACAAAGCAGAGCAACTGCTGGGCCACGAGCCAGTCGAACAGGGGACCAGTTGGTGGCAAGAATGGTTGGAGATCAACCTGGCCCGGCTGAGTGTGCACTATCTGGAGGGCAATGTCCATGAAATGGCCGTGTTGATAGATGCGCTCCGCCCGATCGTCCAGCGACGGAGTACTCGCACCCAGCAATCTGCTTTTTATTCTAAACTCACCCAAATTAACATGAGACGCGACCGCTTTGTCATTACTGATGAGACTCTCGCCTATGCTCAGGCGCGATTGCAGGCCGGCCGCGAAGCGGCTGATCCGGTTGCCATCATCGAGTTTACATTCGGGTTGGGTTTTGTCTATTTATGGCGCGGTGATCTAGACCAAGCCGAGGAGAATCTGCAGGCGGCATTGAAATTGGCTGACCAGAGCGGACCGGCGCAGGTGCGCGTACAGTGTCTGACATACTTGACGGTCATCCATCGAAAGCGTGGGCAAGTTGAAATGGCCCGGCACTTGGCCTCTCGCAGCCTGGCGGACGCGCAAGAGACTAATCAACAAGTGTACACCGCCATGGCGAAAGCTAACTTGGCGTGGATTGCCTGGCGCGGTGGAGACATGGCCGGCGCCCGATTGCTTGGGCAAACGGCGCTTGAATTGTTTGAACAGTGGACACAGTGGTACGGGCACACCATCTATCCCTTTCAATGGGCGGCTCTCTGGCCGTTGATCGCCATTGCCCTGGCCGGACGCGAAATTTCCAGGGCGATTGATCACGCGCGTGCTCTGCTTGCTCCCTCGCAACAGCGTCTTCCCGACGATCTGACCGTCCTGTTGGAAAAAACCCTCCAGGCCTGGGAGCAGAACCAACCGGAAGCCGCACAGGATTACCTTCACCAATCTGTTGAACTGGCCCAATTCATGGGTTATCTCTAAGATCGGTCTATTTCTGACAAAACACTTACCTCGTCAAACGCTCCACGAAACGCTTCCCAAACGCTGACTTTGCTATGCTGAGAGCATCTTTCTAGTACGGAGGCCCAGCATGATCATGGTCATCAGCGCTACTGGCAGTTTAGGCGGACGTGTCGTGCGCCGGCTGCTGGCTCAAGGCGAGACAGTGCGTGCCGTGTGCCGTACTCCTGCGAAGGCGAAAGAACTGGAGCGGCTCGGCGCGGAGGTGATGCACGGCGACTTGCGCGAGCTAGACTCGCTCAGTCAGGCGTGCCAAGGCGTCGAGAAAATCTTTACCACGGCGCACGGCTTCCCTGGCGACGGTGACAATAACCCACGCACGGTCGATGACGTGGGGAATCGCCAGTTGATCGATGCAGCCCGAACCGCAGGGGTGAAGCACTTCGTCTTCACCTCCATCCTCGGTGTACGGCCCGACGCCCCAGTCGATTTCTTCCGGTATAAGTACGCGGCTGAGGAATACCTGCGCGCCAGCGGCCTGAGTTACACCATCCTGCGCCCGTCGGCTTTCATGGAGACCTGGGCGGCGATGGTCGGCGGGCCGATCGTGGCTACGGGCAAGACCACCATCTTCGGGCACGGCAACAACCCCATCAATTTTGTCTCGGTGGATGATGTGGCGCAGTTCGCGCTGATCGCCTTAAGCGACCCACGAGCGTGCTATCAAATTATCGAGATCGGCGGACCTGGGAATCTGACGCTGAATCAAGTGGCGGAGCTGTTCGAACAAGTCAGCGGTCGCACGGCCCAAAAGAACCATGTTCCCCTGCCGATGATGCGTGTCATGTCAATGGTCATGCGCCCGATCAAGCCAGTGATGGCGCGGCAGATTGCGGCGGGCATCTACATGGACACAGCCAAGCAAGCCTTCGATGTGAGCCAGACCTTGCAGCAGTATCCGGTTCGGTTGACATGCCTGCAAGACTTCGTGCGGAAGACGTATGCCTAAACCAAAGCCCGCCCTAACAGCAGAACAGCCGCGCCCGTCGGAATTGTTTACCGTGCGGTTGTGGCGTGAGCAACTCAATGATCACTATGAATGGCGTGGTAAGGTGCAGCACGTGACTAGTGGAGAGACAAGGTATTTTCGCGATTGGCAAGGGTTAGTTGCCCGTATGCAAGAAATGCTAAACGCATCAGAAAGTAAAGATGTCAATCTGTAAATAATTGCTGCACCCACATGCCGAAACTACGGAATCAAGTGGATTAATTCACCACATAGACACTATGCAAGGAGAAAGCGGACAATGCCACAGCTAAAAATCGCTACATTCAATGCTGAGTGGATGTTCTCTCTTTTTGGCGCCCAGTGGAAAGATTGGCAGAGCCCCAATATTCCTGCTACCTTTCCAGGAAAGAAATTGGGCGAGATAAAACTCGATCCGATCAGCGATGTCCCGGCGTTGTGTGAACGAATTGCTGGTGTTATCAAAGACGTCGGTGCGCAAATCATTGGCATTGAAGAAGGGCCACCGCTGAAAGAGCAAATGGAAGTTTTTGTGCAGCGATTCCTAAACGATGAGTATGTTATTCACTACTCCAATTCACGAATGCAGTCGATCTGCGCTCTTGTTCATCGATCTATTAGTGACTACATCATCGCTTGCCCCTGCAATTACCCAGAGACTCAGATGTTTCGGACTCCGGTTCCGTACTACAAGTGGGGCGGTATCACGGAACAAGACCGGAAGTTTCATCATTTTGACCGAGTCCCGCTCATTCTCAACTTCTGCCCTGCGGCTGACAAGGAACTTGAGATTATTGTCGTTCATACCAAATCCAAGTACTCCTTGCTCAAGACATGCGAGCAGTGGGAAAACCGCGACCGCGAAGCTATCCTGGACGCCCTTGATGCACGGGCGGCATTGTCGGCTGAGGTGACTTGCCTGCGCAAATATCTCGACGCCAAATTGGCACCACCTAACGAGCATCGCGCCATCGTCGTGGCGGGTGACCTCAACGAGGGCGCATCTGCCGAGTTGATTGAACAAGAGTTTCTACTTCACAATATCATCGATGAATTGGCAGGTTCGCTGTTGCTTCCAGCGTGTCACTTTCGTCACGCGATGACGCCAGACGTTCTGGCCAAAGCCAAGACTACACGTTTTGCTGATCCCTTTCATGAAGGCGAGATTGTCGAGGAACTGATCGATCATATCCTGATTTCACCTGGAATCTGGCAGGGTAAAGCACCATTTGAGTTAAAGGTAGGTTCGTGCCAAGTCGAAACAAAAGTATATGATACCTACAATGAGGATACAGGTCCCAAGAGAGAACGTGGCCTGCGACCCAGTGATCATAAACCAGTATCTGCTGTATTTAATTACTGACAAGGCAAAGAGTGAGCAAGGGGCGAGTGAATGGGGACGGATAGCCGCTGTATGTTCCCAGAAATGGAGGCTGACTATGAATCGCAAATTACTTTCTTTGATCTTCGCCTATGCATTTCTCATCATCGGCAGCATCTATGCCTTGGCAGGCTGCGGCCATTTTGGTACTGATGATAACAGCGATAACCCAGTGGACATCCCAGTGAGCGTTACAAGAGTAGAAACTTCCGGCTTTGTCATTACCCTAACGATGACGGGGTTTACACCGACTATCCTCACAGTGACGGTCGGCACCCAAGTCACCTGGTACAACGCAGCCGCCATGACTCGCACCCTGCAAAGTGGCGAAGTCCACCAGATTTACTTACCAATCATCATATGCAATGGAAGCATCCCAATTGTGCCATCGCTGCTGTCAAACAAGAATTATCCTCCAATGAGTCTGTATGGCGGTGAACTTTTCAGCGGTACGCTTTCACCTGGCACGTCCTTCACCTATAGATTCCTGACAATAGGTACATTCTTTTATCGCACTGCCGAACCGCCTTGGTTCTTAGGACACATTACTGTTGAGCCCGAATCATCCGGTGTTAGCGCTTCGCCTTTAGAGCCAGGTGTGGCAACCGATATTGCTTCGGCTACAGCATTTCTGTATACAGGTGATCTTCCAATTCAAACCGGGGTCGTGTCTGGAACGATCGAGATAACTCGCGCGGCGGTACTGCGAGGCCGGGTGTTCGATAACATTGGTAACCCTATCTCCGGAACACAAATTACGGTGCTAGACCACCCAGAAGTTGGGCAGACACAGTCCCGTGTGGATGGAATGTTTGACATGGCAGTCAATGGTGGCGGCTGGTTGACGGTCAATTACCAAAAGAACGGATTCTTGCCGGCGCAACGTAAGCTGAATGTACCTTGGCGTGATTACTCTTGGCTACCAGATGTGACACTCATTCCACTCGATCCCCATGTTACAGCAATTGATCTTAACTCCTCTGTCTTGCAGGTGGCACAAGGCAGCATTGTCTCAGATACGGACGGCATGCGGCAGGCGAGGTTATTCATTCTACCCGGAACGCAGGCCACACTTGTCTTTTCTAATGAAATGACGCAGACCTTGAGTATATTCCATATTCGCCTTACCGAGTACACGGTAGGTAAGCGCGGCCCGCAAGCCATGCCTGGTGAACTCCCGTCGCAGAGTGCTTACACCTACGCTGCCGAGTTCAGTGTGGATGAAGCAATCGCAGCAGGCTCACAAGATGTTGTGTTTAGCCAGTCTGTGATTGGTTATCTAGACAACTTTTTGAGTTTTACCTCAGGCATCTCAGTGCCACTTGGCTATCACGACCGTCAGAAAAATATCTGGGTGCCCTCAGATAGTGGAAGGGTGATCCAGATTCTGGGGGTGACAAACAATCTGGCTGATCTGGACACGAACGGTGATGATATCGTAGATGACGCTCCAATGTTGGCAGTGTTAGGCATCACGGATACAGAACGCGCCAAATTAGCAGAAATTTATCCGGTCGGCAAGAGTTTGTGGCGAATGCCCACTACTCACTTTTCTGCTTGGGATGCTAACTGGGGAGCTCGGTGTAAGAACAACCAATGTGAGTTTCCCCAGGACCCAGATGGACAACCAGAATATACTCCTGATGATCCTTGTTCCCAAGCGGGTTCTCAAATAGGCTGTGAGACCCAGATTCTAGGCGAGGAAATAGAAGTTGTCGGAACGCCCTTTCGCCTGCACTATTCGAGTGGACGAGTGCCGGGATACAAGGCAGCATACCAACTGCGGATCCCACTCAGTGGCAACCAACTGCCACAGGGTATTCAGGGGATCAACCTTTCTATTTGGGTCGCTGGGCAACAGTCTCACTACACATTTCCAGCTCAAGCCAACCTGAGCTACACCTTCACTTGGGATGGTAAAGATGCTTATGGGCGAATATTGCAAGGCCAGCAACCAATCATGGTCGATCTGAGCTACGATTATCAGATGGAATATGTGGCCACCGATCGATTTGGTTACAACGGCCAGGGCCTCATTTCAGCCGACATGGCGCGGATGTCGATGGGCCTTCACAAACGCTGGGAGGGTGTGATCGGTTTATGGGATCAACGCGCCGTGGGATTGGGAGGCTGGAATCTTGATGTACATCATAGCTATGATCCTGGAGGCAAAGTCCTCTACTTGGGTGATGGTAATCGGCGTAGTGCCCAAGCGCAATTGGCGGATATCATCACGACCGTAGCGGGCAATGGTTGGCCCGAATACACTGGCGACGATATGCCGGCCACTCAGGCTCAAATCTCACCTCATGGTATAGCTTTTGGGTCGGATGGTAGCCTTTATATTGCCGATCGAGGAAATGGCCGTATTCGCCGAGTATTGCCAAGCGGTCTTATTAAGACTGTTGCAGGTGGGGCCCCCTGCTGTATATACGTCGATGGTGTTCCTGCTACTCAAGTTACTCTCAATGAGGTTAAGGGAATTGCTGTAGGGGCAGACGGGAGCATATACATCACCGCCTATACTCGTATTCATCGCGTGGACTCGAGTGGGATCATCACGACCGTCGCAGGCACTGGAACATGGGGTTACAACGGTGATGGCATTCCTGCTACTCAAGCTCAACTTTCGGGTCCCAACTCGATAGTCCTGGGTCTGGACGGCAGTTTTTACTTTGCAGAACAGAGTGGTCGCGTTCGGCGGGTCGGAGCGGATGGCGTGATCGAAACTGTGGCAGGTGGAGGGAGTAACTGGGGCAATGGTATACCCGCCGCGCAGGCCGCTCTTTATGGTCCCAATGGAGTGGCCATGGGACCAGATGGTAGCCTCTACATATCAGAGGGCTTAGGCGACCGAATCCGTAGAGTAGGCCCGGATGGGATCATCAGAACTGTAGTGGGTGGAGGGTCAGGATTTGTGTTTGGCGGTGTCCCAGCCACGCAAGCTGTACTTGTTGGGCCCAGCGCAGTGGCCGTCGGCTCGGATGGCACTCTTTATATCGCCGATGCAAATCGCGTCCGCCTAGTAGGCTCAGACGGAATCATTAGAGCCTTCGCCGGTAATGGCTATCCTGGATTTGGTGGCGATGGTATGCCAGCAACTCAGACCCAGGTCCATTATCCAAGTGGTGTTGCGGTGGGACCAGACGGCGGGTTTTATATTTCCTCCTGTTGTGGGGATATGGTTAACCGTATTCGCCGGATAGGGCCAGCGCTCCCAGGGTTCAGTTGGGGCGATGTCGTCTTTCCATCGGAAGACGGAGCAGAACTCTATCAGTTCGATCGGAAAGGTCGTCACCTGCGAACGTTGGAGGCACTCACTGGCGCAGTCCTCTACAAATTTGGCTACGATAGTGCTGGCCGCCTAATGCAGGTCACGGATGGCGATGGTAATGTCACGACTATTGAACGTGATGTAAACGGCAACCCGACAACCATCATCGGTCCCTATGGCCAACGTACGAGTTTGCAGGTTGATGCCAACGGTTATCTTGCTCGTGTCACGAATCCTGCCAATGCGAGTGTTCAACTCGTCTCAACTTCCGATGGCCTTTTGACTGGGCTAACTGATCCCCGCAGCAATCTCCACTCGTTTACCTATAACGAAGAAGGACGCCTGACACGCGACGATGATCCCGCGGGTGGCTCCAAAACATTATCGCGCATCACAACGGGTCGAGCCTACAGCGTCACTGTGACAACCGCATTGAACCGACAGACCACATATGGAGTGGAGCGCCTGCCTACAGGTCACATTCGCCGAACAGTGATTGATCCAAGTGGGAATCGCACGGAAACCATTATTGGCATGAGCAGTAGTCAAGCTATTACCTACACACAAGCGATCACCTACTCGGACGGGACTGTGGATACTCTTTTCGAGGGGCCCGATCCCCGCTGGGGAATGCTAGCACCTGTCGTCACTAATTTCACCCGCCGAACACCGAGTGGCCTCAGCATAAACTTCAGCACCCAATATACTGCCACATTTATGGGGCCAGGTGATTGGCGTCTGCGGGACATGACGAACACCATTACCATTAACGGACGTCCGTATACCACAACTTATAATGGCACAATGCGGATTATCAACATGAACAGCGCAGCGGGACGCAACTTTTCTGAGGTATTGGATGCTCAAGGTCGAGTGATCCAGGAACAAGCAGCAGGTCTTTTGCCGACAGGTTACACCTATGATGGTCGCGGCCGTTTGGTGACTGTGGCGCAAGGAATAGGAGCCGAAGCACGTTCCCTGAGCGTGAGCTACGATAGTAATGGCTACGTAAAAGCCATCACCGATCCGCTCGGCAGAACCATGCATTTTGAAGATGATGCTGCTGGTCAACCGGTTACACAGACATTACCTGGCGGGCGGATCGTACAGTATCGTTACGATGCCACAGAAAACGTCACAGGGGTCACGCCTCCCGGACGGCCTATGCACGATTTTGCTTACTCGCCGATTAATCTTGTTACTGCTTACACCCCGCCAGCAGTGCCGGGTGTCACGACGCCCGCGACAACTTATACCTACAACGCTGACCGTCAGCTCATACAGGTGACGCGCCCGGACGGGCAAACCAAGAGCCTAACCTATGATAGTGGAGGCCGCTTGAGCACGTTGACCATTCCACGCGGCCAGGTGTTGCTCGGTTATGATCCTGCCACCGGCAATCTAAGCCGCCTGACTGCACCTGGCGGAATCGCGCTTAACTTCCGATATGATGGCGCACTGTTGACGAGCGAAACCCGATCGGGTCCTTTGGCTGGAAGCGTGGGGCGCACCTATGACAACAATTGGAATATTACTTCACGCAACGTCAATGGTACGAACCCAATCGAGTCCCAATACGATAGTGACGATTTGCTGGTCCAGGCCGGCGCGTTAAGCCTCAGCCGGAACGGGCAAAATGGCTTGCTGTTGTCCACAACGCTGGGCAGTGTGGATGATACTTGGGTCTACAACGGCTTTGGGGAATGGACCCAATACACGGCCAGTTACAACGGAGCTGCTTTATACTCAGCGCAGGTCACGCGCGACAATCTGGGGAGCATCATGGGGCAAACAGAAACCGTCCAAGGTACAACAGCGGTTCTCAGTTACACCTATGATATTGCAGGGCGGCTGGCTGGCGTGCAGAAAAATGAAGCGATGATAGCCGCTTATACCTATGATAGCAACGACAATCGCCTGACCTATACCTCTCCTGGAGGCACCATCAATGGCGTCTACGACGATCAGGATCGTCTCATTTTGTATGGGACGACGATCTACACCTACACAGCCAATGGTGAACTAGGTGAAAAAAGAATGGGAGATCGGTCCACTACTTATCAATATGACTCGTTAGGAAACCTGATCACCGTCACTATACCAAACGGCACACAGATCGAGTACTTGATCGATGGCCAGAATCGCCGAATCGGCAAGAAGGTGAATGACACGCTCGTTCAGGGCTTTTTGTACCAGGATGGCCTCAAGCCTATCGCCGAGTTGGATGGAAATGGCAATGTCGTCAGTCGTTTCGTGTACGCCACTCGTTTTAACGTGCCCGATTATATGATCAAAGGCGGTGTAACCTACCGTTTTATCCTTAATCATCTCGGCAGTCCACGTCTTGTCGTGAATGCAATTACGGGGGATGTTGTGCAGCGCATGGACTATGACGAGTTTGGGCATATACTGATCGACACGAATCCTAGCTTCCAGCCATTCGGCTTCGCCGGTGGGTTGTATGACTTTACCACAGGGCTTATCCATTTTGGTGCACGTGACTATGATATGGAGGTAGGACGATGGACCTCAAAGGATCCGATGCTGTTCGATGATGAGCCGTTTAATCTATATGTGTATGCAAACAACGATCCTGTTAACATGATGGACTATGACGGCTTGACTGTGTTTCGTGTCGAGTTAGAAAAAGAAAAAGAAAGAGAACGAAAAGAGGCCGAAAATGCATACGAGCAGTGGTTGAAAAATCGATCCGACCCAGAATCTGAACTCAAGCCTGAGCCTAAGCCTGAACCTAAGCGTAAACTCAAGCCTAAACCTAAACCCAAGCCCAAGCCTGAACCTAAACGTAATAAGCCTAAATACAAAAACAATTGCGGACGTAGCTAAAGTATCAGATTATGCACAAGTCGGTCATCTTCTGACTCACTCTGAGGCATAGACACGTAACGGATGTGCAGTTCTCAAGCAAGCGTTTCGAAGAAAGGAGTTGCTCCAATGGCTCCATTTTTCAGATCAAAGGCATTGTTAGAGAAATTGTCAGCGAACTCGTGAACTTCCGTGACTTCTTCGAATCACGGCCGAATATCTACTTCAAGGTGTATTGTGACGACTGCCGACGTCTACTTCACACAATAGAAGAAGCAGTCCGCTGGGCGTTAGGGCATCCGGTTTGGATGAAGGTTGTCTTGTTCACGAAAGGCCAAACGGACGGCGCGCAGCGCACCCTGACTGGCCTGGTCATTGTATTCGCGGAGGGTATCGACGCGGCGATGTCCAGACTGATCCATCACATCGAGGGTGTCGGATAGCATGGCCGTGATGCCGCCTCGATGTGCCCGAACCCGTGGAGCGCTACTTCTTGCAGGGCTTTCATTGCTGGCACGTGGAGTGGGTCGAGGTGGTCGCGGTCGAAGGCGTCGTGCTGCCGTCCGATTCCGTGCTGTTGTCGTTACAGACGATCGTGGGCTTGACTGAGGGGTCGCGCGACTCGTTGGAGGATTCGGGTAAGGTGCGCTTAGTCGCGCAGCCTGGCGTGGTATCACTCGATCGCGTGGCGCAGCAGTATGCGCGGGCGACGGCCGGGATCGGGACGGATCAGTTGTGGGCGGCGCTGCGGCAATGGGGCGCAGCGACGTTGACAAGCCGAGAGGGACTATAACTTGGATCGATCAGGCAGGCAAACGCTATGAAAGTAAATGTGCGACTAAGAAGTGGAGAGGTCGTGATGGTCGATACAGAGCATTTGCCATTCACACCCGTTGTTCAACAACAGATTAACACAGCCATCAGTCGAACTTACCGGATAGTCATCGATGCGCTTGCCGAACTTGGAGCCAAGGAGATCGCGAGAAGAAAGGCGGTAAAAAGTGCTCAAGGCACTCTGACCGCCGATGACACCAGCAGTGGCTTGCCTAATGAATTGCGAAGCCAGTGATGGATCAACTCTGGGCGGCGTTGCGGCAGTGGGGCGCCGCGACGCTGACCAGTCGTGACGGCCACTAATCTCCATCCATATCGGGGCGTGCCAGCAACAACGAAAATGCGAGGTCGAGGCCCACTGAGCTACGCCTTTCTGTCGTTGCCGATCGTTTTTGCTGATCTCAGACAAGGAGTTCTGCCTCGCACTGGCGTCTCGCGCTAGTGTCAGACTCCACCGTCCCTGACCGCGTCCACGTGCGCACAAATCGCGCGCATAAATACGAGCATCCACCTTCCAGGGAACCCCATTTGAATTGAATCACGGGCATTTAAATCGCGGCACCGTGATGGTGTTCCATGGTCGTCATCAAGCGATCACGCCTGAACGACCCAACGCTGCATCGGGGAAGCGAGGCTATACCGCCATCGATATGGACAGGTCACTCCGCTCGGAGAAGTCTTCAAGGTGCGCGAGGCGAGAGGCAGAGTGCTGGGCGGAGCAGGGTTGCCGAGCGCACCGTCATTGGAGCGCTGCACGCCCGTGTCCGCGCGTGGCCTTTGGCGTCGAGTAGCCACAGCGTGACAAGTCAGAGCGAGGGGCCGCGCGACCCGTTGAAGGATTCGGGTAAACCCGGTTCAGCGCGGCCTGGCACGACGTCATCGAAGCGCGTGGCACAGCGATGGGCGCCGAGGACAGCCAAAGCCGAAGCCAACAGTTGTGAACACTTCACCGACACGATCTATTGACGTGCTGCGGAGGGAGTTGCCGCCATCCTCGGCGAGGTTCTGGCCGAGCGGGAATAATCTGGCGCGCCTGACGTCTACTCCATAGAACGTGATCTCAAAATCAAGGAGAAGAAGTCATGCGTCAATTATTGGTATCCATCAAGCTCATCGCTGGAGTTCTCTTATCCGCCTGCGGAGGGGCGGCTGCCCCAGAGGCCAGCGGGAGTCCTTCCAGCAGCAGCGTCGCCGCCGCACCTCGTGCACCAGATGCTGCCGCCCGTGAAGCAGGCAAGGCCAGTTCGAGGGAGGTTCAATCGGGTGTCCTCACCGCTGGCGACATCGATGACAATCTCAACTTTGATGCCTTCCAACACTACCTCAACTCGATGCTCCAACCCGATTCAGGTCGCACCCTGCCAGCCCTGTCACTGGCCGATCGCGTGACGCTGCAGATTGTGGATAACCAAGGTCGAGGGGTTGCCAATGCCGGTGTGAGTGTTTTCGTCGGCGACTCCACGGCGCTGCTGCTGGAATCAGCAGCCGGGGCAGACGGGATATTTCGATTCTTCCCCATTTACGACGGTGCGGGCGATGCCACTCGGTTCACGGCGCAAGTCCGCCTTCCCGATGGGGATGCGCCTGCGGCCGTCATCTCATTCGATCTGGTCGAACTGAACGAAATGCGCACCATCGACATCCGATTGGCGGACACGTCCGCCACGACGCCCCGCGCACTCGACGTGATGCTCGTGATCGACGCCACCGGCAGCATGGGAGATGAGATCCAATATCTTACGACCGAGTTCCGCGACATCGTGGCCGCGATCCAGTCACAATTTCCCGGTGTCTCAGCCCGCTTTGCGCTGGTGGTCTATCGCGATCTCGGCGACGACTTCGTGGTGCGCAGTTTTGATTTCACTGACTCGCTGGAGACGATGCAGGGGCAATTGGCACAGCA
>JAUQXC010000259.1 GCA_030834825.1 Thermoflexales bacterium | reverse complement strand
GGTATCGATCCCTTCGTACAACTCCTGCGCGATCTTCATCGTCTCGGCCGGTGACATGTGCAGCCGCGCTGAAGCCGACTGCTGCAAGGTGCTGGTCGTGAACGGCGGCCACGGCTTGCGCGCTTT
Organism: Thermoflexales bacterium; assembly: GCA_030834825.1. GTDB lineage: Bacteria > Chloroflexota > Anaerolineae > Fen-1058 > Fen-1058 > Fen-1058. The sequence continues at coordinate 42,292 of JAUQXC010000259.1, read as the reverse complement.
GCGCTCAGTCTTCAGGTCTTTGACCCGATAGACGGCCCCTGCGAGATCGGCGATGACGCGCTCGGCCTCTTCTTTAGTCTTGAGATGAATCGCTTGATCGAGGCCCACCTTCTGCGCCCCAATCTGAATCAGGCGTGCGAGGAAGTGTTGGGCGTGATCGTTCTGCTTCGCCAGGTCCGCGTGAATCGACCAATATTCCTGCGGCACGAAATCGCGAATCTCGCCTTCGCGTTCAACCACCAGCCGCAGCGCCACGCTCTGCACGCGCCCGGCACTCTTGCCACCGGTGGATTTCCACAAGAGCGGCGAGACTTGATAGCCCACCAGCCGATCGAGCACACGCCGGGCCTGTTGTGCATCGACGAGGTGCATATCCAGCGCGCGAGGTTGATTGAAGGCAGCTTGAATATCGGCGGGCGTGATGGCATGAAACATGACGCGCCGCACCGGCACTTTCGGCTTGAGCACTTGCAAGAGATGCCACGCGATCGCTTCACCCTCTCGATCGGGGTCGGTGGCGAGATAGAGTTCACTCGCGCCTTCCAGGGCTTCGCGCAATTGCTTGATGGTCTTCGACTTGGCGCGCAGGATGTGATACGTCGGCTTGAAGTTATGTGTCAGGTCCACACCCATTTCATCATTGGGCAGATCGCGCACATGGCCCAGTGAGGCGCGGACGGTGTAATCGCGACCAAGCACGCTGCTGATCGTTTTCGCTTTGGCGGGTGATTCCACGACAACCAGTCTCTTCATAACGCCTCACTCAGCGGCCATTTGTCAAATGCCGTCATCACGTCGTGATGATACGGGCTGCCTTAAGTGTACGCCAGCCAGTGACCCAGGTCAATCGATCGGATTGACGGATCAGTCGAGGCGGGGCTGGCCGCACTCACTTTCGTGCGTCACGAGTAAGACTAAAGGACTCTCGACCGAGGTGGCGAAAGAGTTGTAGAATGCGTTGAAGCACTTGAATGAAATCAGTCGCAGGAATCAGGCCGTGTTCACTCGTCCATCAGCGCATTTTCGTTGCCACCTCTTTGTCGGAGTGATGCTCATCGGGCTGAGCTTATTCGCCCTGTCGCGCATCGCGCGAGCCACACCCCACATGATCTACGACGATGGTCTGGCCGCAGGCTGGGAGAATTATTCATGGGCCACAGTCGATCTGCAAGCAACGACACCGACCCACAACGGAAGCTCGCGCAGCATTGCTGTCACTTACAATGGCTGGACTGGGCTTTACTTCTATCATCCCGGCCAGAGCACCGTCGGCTACACTTACCTCCGCTTTTTTGTGCACGGCGGCGTGTCGGGTGGGCAACACTTTCAAGTCTATGCCAACCGTGCCGACGGCAGCGAGAGTCCCGCGATCGCGGTGCCCTTGCCTACGGCCAACACCTGGACCGAGATCAAGATCCCGTTGACGAGTCTCGGCGCAGCCGATACGGACATCGTTGGTCTCACGTGGCAGGGTACTCAGAGTGGAGGGCAGCCGACGCTTTACCTCGACGACCTCTCCTTGAGCAACGACGAAAGCCCCGACGGGCCGGTGTTGAACAACGGCCTCTTGAAGCGCAGCGCCGCTCCAGTCGACGGCTCATCCGGAGTGGTCGTGCGCGTGCAAGTCAGCGATCCACAAGGGCTGGGCGACATCGCCAGCGTTACACTCAACGCCACCGCGCTGGGGCGCGGACAGATCGGCTTGCGCGATGATGGTCGCAGCAACGACGGTACTGCCAACGACGGCGTGTTCGGCACTGTGTTTACCATCGCTCCCGGCACACCGCGCGGCGAATACACGCTCATCGTCACTGCCCGCGATCAAGCTGGACACAGCAGCACTCTATCGTTAGGATCCTTCGTCGCACTCTCGTCGCCCGGTGGCAATGTTCCCGCTCCCCTGCCCGCCCGACCGGCCTGGGGCACGAATGAATGGAGTGAAACCCCCGGAGAGGATTGGCAAGTCAACAGCGGTGTACCCTGGGACTACGTGTATCAATACATCACCTATGGCTGGGAGACGTGGGGCACTAACTTCGTAAGACGCTTCGTCGATCAAGCCTGGAGCAAGGGCTACATCCCCGTCATCTCGGTTTATCTGATGCTGGGCGTGACACCCGGCTGTACTGATGAAGGTGCCGCCTGTTACGCGAACAAGCTGCAAAATGCCACCACCGTGAGCAACTATCTGGCGAGCCTGGCGCAAGCGGCCAGTCAAGCTACGGGCAACAAGGCGGTGATCTTTCAACTTGAACCGGACTTCTATGGCTACATGCAGCAATATCGCTACGCCAACGACCATCCTCAACCCGACGATCCCGCGACGTATCCGGTGGCGCTGAACGTCTCCGGCTATCCTAACAATCTGGCCGGCTTCGGTCGACGACTGGTCGATGTGATCCACACCGCTGCGCCGAATGCCCTGGTCGCCCCGCACGCCAGCATGTGGGCGACGAACAACGATCCCAACAACGTGGCGCTGGCTGAGGTTAGCGCGATGGCCCAACACACGGCGGCTTTCATCAATGCGATGGGCGGGGCGCAGTCCGATCTATTCTTCGTCGAATGGAGCGATCGGGATGCAGGCAGCGGTTTGCGGCCCTGGTGGGACGACACCAATCACACCCTGCCGCGCGTATCACGTGCGGTGCTCTGGGAAAATGCGCTTTCGAACGCCAGCGGCAAACGCTTGATCTTGTGGCAAGTTCCGGCTGGCAACCTGAGCCTCAACGATACGTGCGATCACTATCGAGATAACCGCGCCGCCTATGCCTTTCGTCATCCGCGCGATCTATATGAGGCGGGCGTGATCGCCGTGTTGTTTGGTGGAGGCGCAGACTGCATGACCTCGCCCTCGACCGATGGCGGCTTCATTCAGGCCCAGGGTGGCCTCGCCTACAACCCACCGAGTGCCCCCACTGGCCTCAGCGCGAATGTACCGGCGGGGCCAACGGTGCAACTACGCTGGAACGAAAACAGCGAACCCGATTTGTGGGGTTATCGCTTGCAATACACGCCGCTTACAAACACGCTCCCCGTGACGGTGGATGTTGGACCGGCCAATGCCACCCAGTTCGTTATCCCATCAGCCGGTCAGTGGCAAGTGACCGCGTTCGCCTACGACGCCATGGGGCGGTTGAGTTCGTCCAGCAACGCTGTGACCATCACAGTCTTCGTCGATGCGGTGCACGTTTACCTGCCGTTGATTCGGAGATAGCGTCAATCCAGGCAATTACCGAACCGGCAGCGCCCACATCACAAGAAGCGTCCGTAAACAACAGCGGGCGCGAGGCTGATTTCTGATTCCACAATTCATCTATTTGGGAGGTTTCGCCGGCGACAAACTCTGCCAGTAAAGCCATAGTGCTGTCAACTCCGTATCATTCATCTCTCCAAAGGTTTTTAAGAATTTCGCATGGCCGAATTTTTTCCCATCCGGTAAGACACCGGCCCGGACGGCGTTCACAAAATCGTCTTGTTTCCATTTCTCCAGTTTGCTGGCCAGGTTCGGGCTGTGGCAGTGGAAGCAAATGGCAGAAAGATATTTGCCGTATTCGACTGTGGCACCCGGCACCGGCTCTGTAGGCCGCGGCGCGCTATGATCAATCAATTCTGCCGCCGGCGTCAGCAACCCAACCGCCGTGGCAATGGGGACGATCGGTCCAAACTGCATCGCCGGATAATTCGAATCGACCGGCGGGATTTGTTGTAGATAAGCAATCAAGTCACCCAAATCCCGATCACTCATGGTCGAGTAGTAGTCATACATGTAGATTTCGACTTGACCGTTGGGCTTGACGCCATGACGGATAGCGCGGACCCAATCAACATCCGTGTAGGACGCGGCCACGCCCCCTTTACCAGAAGTCAGGTTGGCGGCTGGGATAGTGCCCATGATCAGATCGTCACTGAAGAGTTTGCCACTCAAGTTTTCACTGTGGCATTTGGTACATTCCCAGACAATGGCGATGTGCCGGCCACGGGCGGCGGCAGCGGGGCCGGTGGGAATGTCGACCGTTTCAATCGGGATGTCGGAATAAGACCGGGTGAGTTTTTCCAGGCCGATCGGATACAGCACCAGACCGGCCAGCAAGGCCAAACCGATCAGACTGCCCAGTACAATCCCGATCCATTTCATGATCTTTCTCATTTGAACTCCTTGTGAAAACCCAGAGAGTATTTGTTATTTCGGCTGGCTGGAAACCAGGCGAAAGACGGGAAACCCGGCGGCAATCTTTTCGAATTCCGCCAGCGGCGCATCTTTATCCACCGGCACATGCGGTCGCGCTCCCGGCGCTGCTTGTAGATAGGCCCTTAAGATGAGAGCTCGCCGGTCGGCAGGCACTTCTTCAAGTTGCACCGCTTCACGGCCGCGCCTCCGCAAGACTGCTTTTCCGTCAGCGGCCCGTACGTTGCGCACCCACTGCGCATTATCTCCAAGCATGGAAGCCAGGTAGCGTTGTCCATCCAGGGTGACCAGGACCAACGGAAATGAGATGATTCGCCCTGATTTCCGCCCGATCACCTCCAAGGCCACCAAGCCGCTGAAAAGCGTACTCCGCGCCGCGACCATGGCCCCGGCTCTATTCATAACCTTCGCCAGCCAGTTGGGTTTCTGTCCGCGGTATAGCCATTGATGATGCTGGTAAAACCAGCGCTTGAAGAGCGTGCCGTTTTTTGCGGTGTCTTTAGTGTGCTTGGCCGATGACGTCTGCATGATTTACTCCTGGGTTGAATTGCGCCAATGTTTTGGGACCCCACCTCACGGTGACGATGACAGCGCTGAGTGAAACGATCAGCGCCGTGATACGCGGATCGTAATATGAACCGTTAACGGGAAAGAGTTGCCAGGCGAGGTTTAACATGGCGTGGTAGGCCGCTGCGGCAAATACGCTTCTCCCTGTATTGTTGTAAAGCCAGACGATGAGCACTCTTTGTGCCACGGTCTCAAGAGTCCACCAGGCAATCCATTCCGCTGAACGACCGGCTTGTACTAATGGAATAAAGTGCCAGACGGACCAGATCAATCCCAGCAGAAGGCTCGCTCGCAAGGCGTTCAGGCGAGCTTGCAGTGGGTCGATCGCATATCCCATCCAGCCTAATTCTTCGCCCAAAGCGGCGCTGAAGAATGCCACAAACAACCCTACCGGTGTCCAGATCGAAAATTGTGGACCCGGGATCGGCACGCCCATTAGACGCAGGAGTCCATACTCCAAGGCCATCACGCCAGGCATCAAAAGCACGACGGGGCTGTACCAGATCTTTGCTCGAATTCGCTGGTAGTCGAAGGATCTTTTCAGCAGCCCGATCACGCCCTTCGCCCTATTTTCTCTGTAGACAAGCAAACACGCGGCGATCAACGGACAAAAAGGCGTGATGAGGGCACTCGCCGGCAGGCCCGGTAATAACTCGCGCTCAAGCAAGGTGCCTGCTAGTGAGATCGGAACGGACAAGGCGAACACCAATGAGAAAAAGGTTAAAGGGGATCTGCCGTCTGGTGCACGCTTCAACGGCTGTTCGTTCATGATTGATGCTCCGGAAATTTTTAGAGTGAATAAGTTGCGATCCGCGCCCTAATCTCCGCCTGGTCATTCGGGCAACAGTCCCAGGATCTCGATCTTGTATCTGGCCGCAGCCGTTGCCGACTCCAACTTTGGTGTTAACAGCCCTTGTTCAATAACGAACCAATCCAACCCCGCGGGGCAGGTCAGGTATAAAATCCGTGCAGGCGTTACGCCTTCCACACGAAAACCATGCGGCGTGCCGCGCGGCTGAAACAAATAAGAGCCGGCCACCGCGGTCTTTTTCTCATCGCCCCAAAAGAAGGTGAGCGCACCCTCCAGAACATAGACCGCCACATCCTCGGCATAATGGATCTGAAGTGCAGTCGCATAACCAGGCAGGCAAGAAACCTCAAACAAGTTGAACGCCCCGCCGGTTTGTTCTGAGCTCGCCATGACAAAGACCTGTGTTCCCTCTAACTGAAGGCTTTGCCCTTCGCCCCGCTGGAGTGCATAAGGTTTGGTTTGTAACGCAGCCATCATGGCATGACCTTTCACGGCCCATATTAAACAGCGCAAAGGCGTTTCGCAGGTAACAGTTCGGTGTGACAAAAAGTGTTACAATCCGAAAACCAATGGATAATCCAGATACGTTTGGCGCATGGCTTCGTCAACAACGCAATCAACTCAAGCTGACACGTGAGCAGTTTGCCGGACGCGTGGGCTGTTCTGTTGCTTTGCTCCGCAAGATCGAGGACGGAGAGCGCCGCCCCTCAACTCAAATCGCCGAACTGCTGGCGAACTGCCTGAACATCCCGCTGGCCGAGCGTTCGGCTTTTGTAAAAGTGGCGCGCGGCGAACTGAGCGTGGATCGCCTCACCGCTCTACCGAGACCGAGTGTTTCTCCCGCCTCGACCGCAGCTATGCCCCCACTGCGCGTCAACCTGCCCATCTTACCCACGCCCTTGATCGGCCGCCAACACGAGGTCGAGGACCTTAGCCAACTCCTGCGCGACTCACAATGCCGCTTGCGGACGCTGGTCGGGCCGGGTGGCATCGGCAAGACACGCCTGGCGCTTGAGACTGCATCGCACTTGCCAGCGGCCTTCGCTGACGGCGTGTATTTCGTTCCTCTCGCTTCCGTCCATACCACGCGCTTTATCGTGCCCGTAATCGCCGACGCCCTGGGGTTTACCTTTCAGAGCGCCAGTCCAGCCGATCCTAAAACACAGCTCTTCAGTTATCTGAAGGAAAAGCAGGCGCTGCTTCTACTGGATAATCTTGAGCACCTGTTAACCGAACCGGGCATCGAGTTACTGGCTGAATTGCTGGCGAATGCACCACAAGTTAAATTGCTGGCAACCTCGCGTGAGTCCTTAGGGCTGCAAGGCGAATGGGTGTTTGAAGTTCAGGGGTTGCCCATTCCCGCTAGCGGATATTCGCAGGAAAGCGCGCAGAATACGTCAGTGGAGCTGTTCCTCCAACGTGCCCGGCGGGCGCATGTGGGGTTCACTGCGACACTGGAGGATTACTCCGCCATTGTCCGCATCTGCCAATTGGTGGAGGGGATGCCTCTCGGAATTGAGCTGGCTGCTGCCTGGGTGCGGACTCTGGCCTGTGACGAGATCGCGCACGAGATCGAGCACGGGCTGAGTTTCTTAAGTGCGTCCACGCGCGACCTGCCCGCCCGTCACCGCTCCATGCGCGCCGTTTTCGACCACTCGTGGAGACTCCTCGCCGAGCAAGAGCAAGCCATCCTACTTCGGCTGTCGGTATTTCAGGGTGGGTTCCAACGCGAGGCAGCCGAGGCTGTGGCAGAGGCGACACTCACCGTGCTATCCACCCTGGTGACGAAATCACTCATTCGCCGAAGTGGCGCGGGGCGTTACGATCTGCATGAACTGATCCGACAGTTCGCTGCAGAGTACTTCGCTGAACGTCCAGCAGAACAAGCCACCACTCAAGCCCGTCACGGCCATTATTACTTGGAGTTTTTCAGTCAGGCCGATGGCCGCCTGCGCAGTTCCGCGCAACGGGAGACGCTCGCCGAGTTGACCGCCGAGCTGGAGAACTTCCGGGCTGCCTGGGAGTGGGCCATCACGCAAGGCGAGTTCGCCTTGATCGAGCAGACGCTGCGCACATTCGCGATGTTGTATGACACACGTGGTTGGTTTCAAGCAGGGCTCGCCGAGCTTGAACCCGCGGTGGTCGCTTTAGAAGCACTCTATCGACAACCTACGCCTGGCCGAACAGAGCAAATGGCGCTGGGCCACCTCTTGGTATGTCAGGCCTTACTGGCGTTCCGGCTAGCCCGCCACACGGAAGCGCGGGTGATGCTTGAACGCAGTTTGGAACTCTTGCATCCCTTGAATGAGCCGCACGTGTTGGTGGAAGCAATAACCTTTTTAGGCTTCGTCATGGAAGTAACCGGCAATTATGCCCGCGCGGTGGAACTGTACTCGGAGGGTCAGAAAATCGCCGCCGCGATTGGCGATCGCTGGTTCGCGGCGTTGTGCTTCATCTGTCTGGCGGATCAGGTTGGTATCGTCCAAGGAGTCGTGAAACCCGAGAACCTATACCAGCAATTGCAATCGGCTGTGGCCGACTGGCGGGCCATTGGCGATCTTCGTTTAATAGCCGCGGGACTGAATCTTCTCAGTTGGAACGCAATGGCGCTGGGGCGCTATGCGGAGGCGCGGGCGGCACTGGAAGAGAGCATTTCGCTAAGTATCTCGATCAGCGATCGGTGGGTGCTGGGGAATGCCTATCGGGGACTCGGCATCGTCGCGCAGGTGCAAGGCGAGCATGTACAAGCCTTGGAGATGTTCTACGAGAGCCTGAACATTTTTACGGAACTCGGCACGCGGCAGGATGTGGCACGTGAGCTCGCCGAGCTGGGCCGCAGTGTCTTCGCCCTGGGAGATGACGCGGAAGCCGGGCGTATCTGGCATGAGTCATTGCGCCTCACCACCGAAACTCAAGGAGTCTTTACAGCGCTGGAAGCACTCGTTGGCCTGGCGAGTCTGCAAATGAGGCAAGGCGCTAGTGAGAAGGCACTGGAAGTGCTGCTGATCGTCTTGAATCACCCAGCCAGCATTCAAGAGACCAAGAAGCGTGCTGCCCGTCTGCGCACTGATGTGGAAGCGCGACTGACGAGGCCGCAAATTGAGGCCGCCCAAGCGCGCGCACAGGCCAAAACCTTCGAGGTCGCTGTGGACGAAGTTTTGAAGCGCGTCGAATTCACTCACTGAAAGTGCTCAAGCTCCCAAAGCCAGGAGCACACAATATGCCAAATTGGAAAGCAACCGCGCAGGCTCATCCCAACATCGCACTCGTCAAGTAATCACGCTGGAACGCCCATCGTTGTCACGGCCCGCTTGGTGATTGGGCGGACACCGCAAGCTGATTCCCACCAAACGCGGCATGCCGGCAACAAGTAGCTTAGTTCTTAAGTTGAACTCTCCTTCATATAACTAACGGCGATTCGGGTTAAGCAAGTTGACACCACAAAGTCATGCTCCAGCCGTTGTGAGCATTCATTAACAAGTGCAACCGCGTTAACCCGAATTCACATTCGTATTGTCAGTTAGTCGCCCAGCCAAAAATCGGCGTCAGTGATCTAAGCGTCGCGCCTACAAAAATATCTCATAGATGCGATTGTTAGTTCCACGATAGGCAATGTGTTCCGTATTAGCTCCCTCGACCATGAATGCGGCAGGCGAGTCAGCGGATGCAGGTGCTTGATAGACCTCGGTGAGGTCTATGCGCGCCGGTATCCCGCCTCCCGGCACCCACCAGAGGTCATGCAGCCGACCGTTGGTGGAACAGTAGAAGACATGCTTGATGTTAGTGTCGGCGTTGTAGTAGCCAGTAAGCGCACCGGCTGGCGTGGGAGCATTCACCTGCCCCGTCAGATTCCAGCCCACAACCGGAGCGACACCATGCCAGTAGAGTTCCCAGACGTGCCCGTCATTGCCGAGATAGACAATCTGGTGGGCGTCATTGTGCGGTGTGTAGTAGGCAAATGGATCGCCCAGGGCTGGCGGTGTACCGGCAAATCCCGACAGGTCTTCATGCGATACGGCGCCTGTGTCCCAGAAGAGACTGCGGATATGACCGTCGCTGCTGCGATAGATGACAAGGTTGCCGTTGCCACTGCCGTAGAACGCCGAGGGTTGGCCCACGGCGGGAGGCGCGGAAGCCAACGCGGTAAGGTCTCCCCCGTACTGCACCGGGGCAACGCCGGTCCACCACAGCTCATGGAGATGACCATTGCTCGTGCGATAGATCACGTGGTGAGTATCGGTGGCGGGTACGTAGTAACCGACCGGATCGCCAGCCGCTTTAGGCGAGCCAGCAGTGCCGCTGAGGTTATCATGACCCACCGACCCTGTCGACCAATAGAGGCTGCGCACGGTTCCAGCACTGTCGCGGAACAGCAAGATCTCCGTATTCCGGGCCGTATCGACGTAGGCGAACGGGTTTCCCACGGCTTTCGGAGCGCCAGCATTCGTGGTAAGGTCCGTCGCGCCGGGAACCCCTTGCGCATCACGCCATAGTTCAAACAGCCGATTTGATGTGTCGCGATAGGCGATGTTGTATACACCCAGTCCTGGGATGACAGCAGCCGTGGGTGCTCCGGTGGCGGATGGCAGCTGGACTTCATCCGCCAGTTCTTCAAAACGATCGACCCAGGCTTGCGGCTCAACGACATGGTCAAGGAGGCAATCTGTCCCATGCTGCGGCAGACTGTTCACGCCTTCTAGATGTCCCGTGGCAAAGAAGTCTTGCAGCGCCGTCCGATGCACGAACGGTGGGACCAGCGTGGGTGGGATCAGACCTTTGATACCGGCCCCCGCAGGCGGGATGTAGCGCGACAAGAAGAGCGCCGCGTAATCGGCGGCAAGGCTCGGCACGAGGCTGCAGGGTCCCTTGCTCTTTGCACTGTTGCAAGGCAGCTCGGTCGAGTAGAGGTAATCAAAGTGCGCCCCACCTTTGAAGACCAGCTTGTGTTTGGGGAGGCGGATGGTGTTCCATAACGACAACAACTGAGGACGGTCGAGTTGGGCCTCGACATCATCACCACTTCCCCAAGTGAAGAGGCTGGGGACGTTGAGGTCACGCAGGACTGACCATTCATTGACGAACTCACTCCATCCACCACTGAGTCCCACGTACGCTGACGCCCCGATCTGTGAGGCAAGTCGCGCGCCGAGCAGCGCGCCATAGGAATGGCCGACGACGGCGGGGCCAGGTGCGCGCACAAGGTGTTCACGATGCTCCCAGTCGTTCTGCATCCACTTCAGCACCGCCAGCGCGAGGTTTAACGCATCGGGTCCCCAGGGGTTGGTGATGTGCGGTTGTTTCGGTGCCACAACTACATAGCCGCTGCGCGCCAGCGCAGTGGGAATCTGAGTCCAGCGTTGGTAATGATCCGTATCGCTTGGGCAGTGACCGTGGAGGAAGATCACCAGCGGATACGGGCCATTTTCGAGCAATGAATTGGATCGGTCGGCAAACGGACCGAGGCTGGGATAGAACACATTCAACGGCCCGGGCGCTCCGTCGCTCTCATCAAAGTGCTCTTTGGAGGCAAAGACCGGATAGAGCACGCTCGGCTTCCAAGTGATGGGGCTTGCCAACAGCATGTCCTGTGTCAAAGCCTTCTGTTCGGTCGGCGAAGACTCAGCCGATGAGAGCTGAACCACCAGCCTTTCAGCAGTTTGCCGGGCAGTGGCGGATAGCCCAAGTTCTGCCAGGTAGTTGGCAATTTCAGCAGCGGGCCGCTCTCGCCAGCCGGACAAAGGTTGACCGGGAAGAGCGAGTTCGGCAGGTGAAGCATTTACAGCTAGTTTCATTTTGGATCTCCCTTGGTTGGTTTAGGCCTCACGGTTTCTGCGTGAGTTCGTTTACGAACAACTACGATATGGTTGGCTTTTCGATTAACTCTCTCGACGATAGACATCACCTCTTCAGGTTAACGGCACACATCGGCTGCCGGGTTGCGCTCGACTACGCAGCAGCCGAAAAGCGGGCGGTCAGTGGAGCCGCGGGATACTATACTCGAGGCGCATCACAACAGCGCAACAGCACGGCAACAAAACAGTTACACGGCCTGACTCAAACCGGTTTATAACCAAAATCAGACTGTTTTTGTTTGGCACATCATAGCTTGAATACTGTGGTCTGGCCATTCAACGGAGTGATTTTGGCAGGAATATGAATTGCCTCAATTGCACCGACAAAGTGTGATACTTACGAACGAACAGCTAGCCGATCAGTGTCACGGCCCGCTTGGTGATCGGGCGAACACAACCGGCCGATCTTCGAAATCACTTCTATCAATTTCTGCTGATAAATCTCTGTAACCCGCAGCGCGCCAGGTGTCGGCACGTGCTGTATTGAGAGGGGAACAACTTGCTGAATTTACCTGGCCAGCCCAGGCGCGCTGAATTTCGTAAAGGCGTTGAAGAGGCCTGCGCCGTGCACCAGCACCGCAACGCGAAGACGAAGTGCAAGCCGTGATTGACGTGGAAAGGTTACTTCTCTGGGTAAGGTCCTCAAGGTGCGCAAGGCGAGTGGCGGAGTGTCTGACTGTCGTGAGATCGCTCCACCGAGCGCGCACTGCTCCAAGATACCGAATGTCGTGTTGATATCCACGCACTCTCTCAAGCGTGGTGAGCCACATCGGTGTGCTGCGCCAGTGGGGCACGGCGCTGTGCCCGCCCTACGCGCCCCTTCACCGTGACGTCGGCTGCCGTCTCTCCCGTGTTTCGCACTGTGCCCAGGTACGCTTTTGGGTGTTTACAAGATCTTCGAATCGCACTACTACACTGACTACAATCCGCGGGGGCGAGATGAACTACCCCTGCGGATTGATCTTTTTCGGAGGAGGGGGTCGATTTCCAGGTCCCCGCAATGAAGAATCTGAAAGCCGATCGCCAGTTCAAATGCAGCGGGCCGCCGGTTTCATTACAGACCGGGCAGTGGCGGTGGGCACCACGATTGGCAATAGTGCTCACGAGTTAATTATGGCGCACCGAAGATCAAGACTATCAATCCACCGATCAGCAACAGCATACCCAGTGGCTTGCTTAGCTGTTGTCCCCAGGATACGTTTTTCTCGACGGCCATCACCGTGCCCAGGATCAGCATCCAACCCAGGCTGCCCGCGCCGACGGCGAACATCAGCAGCATCAGCGACCAGCAGCAGCCCACACAGAATAAGCCATGATGCGCGCCAAGGGTGAAGGCCTGACGCGCTTCATGCTGACCCTGCCAGTGGGCGGTGATGAAGTTCAATGGCGAGCGGCATTTCTCAAGGCAGAGATACTTTAGCGGCGTAAACTGATAGAGGCCGGCCAGTAGCAACGCGCCTGCGCCCAGCAGCCAGGCGTTTTCTTCCAGCCAGTGAATATGCCCGATGGTTTGATGCAGGACGTAGTCACCCGCATAGATGACCAGACCGAACAGCGTCCACGCCGCAAGATAGCCGCTGACGAGCAGCCCCACCAAGCGGATGTGATCAGGCCGCCGCCGGGTGAGCGCATCAAATCGGGCGATGAGCGGCAGACTGGTGGGCAGCATCATCGCGATCGTCATCACGACCCAACCCGCGACAAAGAGTGGCATCAAGCCGAGGTTGCCGGTGACGGCCTCCAGGTTGTGATGATCAAGATAGCGGCTGTACGGCGATTGGCCCCACCACCACAACGCCAGCCAGGCCAATGCGCTTAGCATGCTGAGTGCCACCATCAGCGGCCGTCGTGTATCGACTTTAGTCCACATAGGTAATACTCCTGGCCACCACGACCTGATGAGTCTTTTGAGACGCGTCAGGTCGTGTCGTTATCATGCCACGAACCGGAAATCGCCCTGTACGGCGTTGTGATCATGCAGATCGAGATTGATGCCCAGCGCTGGAACCCTGGATTTGTACACGGCCGCCTGACTCACATACGCAGGCGAGCCTGGGATCGTCGAGAACACGCTCTCATTCAGCGTTGTCGGCTGGCCGCCCGGGCCCATGAACGGCGTCATCTCGGCTTCGGCCAGCTGCCCGATCTTGACGCGACCTTTGCCGCCTTCCACGGTAAAGGTGACAGGCAGCCGCTCGACGCCCACCACTTCGCCGACGAGCTGAGCCAGATCGGCCACCGGGCCGCCGCGCTTACCCGTCCACACGTTGAGGATCGCTTCTTCTTGCTGTGGCGTTGAGCGATCATCGATCACTGCCAGCACGCGCCAGTTGCCCTTCAAGACATTGCCGGGGATGTTGGCGAGCAGCGTCAACGTGCGATCTGAGACATCCACGCCGTCGATGGTGCCTTTGTCGATGTGCCACGCCACAATGGCCTGGCACGTGCCGTCGTTGTCCGGGTCCTGCCCCACCCAGCACGGACACAGCACATTACAGCTGCAAACTTCAAGCAATCGTCCTTCGAGTTGATACGACATACTGAGCCTCCTCAATTTGGTGATATGACTATGTTAAAACGACGCTGTTGAGATTCTGCTTCACAGGCAGACGAGAATCTCCGTCGATCCTGCCTGGTCGATGCCGTGCTTCGGCGCGCAATTCCTGTGGTTCCTTAAGCCGCTTCCCCAGCCGGCACAGGCTGACCCGCTGCATTGCGTGTCTCGCAGACCTCAGCATTCGTCACGACAGATGGCCGCTCGCGCTGCAATGAGTTCAACAACAGGGCAGCGCCAACCGCGACGGTCAGCGCAGCAAGATAGACCGGCAGTTGTCCAAACGCATCCATCAGGAAGCCGAGGCTGGCAAAGCTCAACACGCCCGCAACTGGATTCATGGCATTGATCCAGGGCAGACCGCGCTGCCGAGCCTGCGGCGACAGCGTATCCGTCACCAAGGCCGAGGCCAGTGCCCCGTTGGTGCACAAGGCAACCAGCACCAGCGTCGCCGCTATCCAGAACATCCACAAGTCGGTGGCGAAGGCCAGCAGCAACGCGCCGCCGCCAGCCAGCACGTTGGTCAGCATCAAGAACGTCTTGCGTCCCAACCGATCGGATAACGCGCCAATGAGCAGCACAATTGGAATGGTCAGCAGACCGCTGACCGTGCTCGTGCTGGAAATTGCACGGGCCGAAAAGTCCTGCGTCTGCATCGACAGCGCGGTGCCCAACCGTCCAATACTGATGGCGATAGAAGCCAGTAGCGTCATCGCCAGAACCCGATAGAACGTCGCTCCCAAACGGGCCGTCCCCGGCTGTGCTGACGAAGTGCGGGCGGGACTGAAATCTGAAGCGACCTTCAATTTGAAGATTCCGATCGCGGGCAAAACCGCCCAGACCGCGCCCAACACGACGAACATTGCGTGATAGCCGGCCGAATTGACCAGCTGCCCGACCAGTGTGCCGCCAAATACTGCGCCCAACGGAAACGCCAGGAACATCAGGCTGAACGATTTGCCACGGCTGGCGCCGCCCGCCTGTTGTGCGGTAAACTCGCTGATCAGCGCCAGGCCTGCGCCACCACAAAACCAAAGAGCAGCCGTTAGAACGACCACTTGCCACAGCGCCATCGCCTGTCCCAGCAGCAGCAGGGCCGGTATGCCAAGTACGCCAACGGTCACGAACAACCCCTTGTGTGTCAGCCGGGCGGCCAACCGGTTGGTTGACACGGCCCCGGCCGCATTGGCCGCGTACATCAACGCGAAGTACAGGCCGATCACCGTGCGTGATGCGCCAAACTCGGTGGCGTAAACCGGCAGCACCGGAAACAGTCCCAGGCCCGTGAACGAGATGATGAAACTGCCTGCAAACAGATACAGCAATTGCGTGTTGGGCAGACACACGAAAGTTTTGCGCGTGTGCCGGGGTGTTGGTCGCGCCAGCCAGGCGGCGTCTGTTTCTCGCAACATCGCCTGCCCCCGCAGCTGTGCGAGCCGTTCATGTCTGTGCCTGAAATAAACCGCGATGCGATTCATGTCTTCTTCTTTCAGCATTCTCTTGAACCGGCTATAGAATACTCCGCAGACGTTCCGGCAGCATTCCACCAGGCGATCCAAACAGCGATCCACGTGGAGCCTTTTCTGAAATTAGCTCGTTTGATGTACAATTGAATCAGTCATAATCGTCCAGCCCCAGCCGGACTAGCCAACGGAGGGGCACATGGCAGCTTTGCAGTTCTACTTGCTGGGCGCGCCCCGTCTGGAACAACAGCAGCAGAACATCAACCTCTCGCGGCGAAAAGCGATCGCTGCGCTGGCCTATCTGGCTGTCACGCGCCAGCTGCACAGCCGCGATAAGCTGGCCACGCTCTTGTGGCCCGATCAAGATCAGTCGGGCGCGCGCGCCAACCTGCGCCGCGATCTCTCAACGCTCAAGCAGCTCCTGGGCGATCACACGCTCCACGTTGATCAATCGCTCGTCGGCCTCAACCCCGAGGCCGATCTGTGGCTGGATGTGGGTTCATTTGAAGCTGGGCTGGCTGCTGCACAACAACATTCGCATACGAACGGGCACGTGTGTGCGGAGTGCACCGCTGCTTTAAAGGCCGCCGTGGATCTTTACAACGGAGATTTCATGGCGGGTTTTAGCCTGCCCGATTGTCCCGAATTCGACGAGTGGCAATTCTTTGAAACCGAGCGGCTGCGCCACCGGCTGGCCGAAGCATTGCAGCGCCTGATCGGGTGGCACACCGATCGGATGGAGTATGAACCGGCGATTGCCTACGCGCGGCGCTGGCTGGCGCTTGACGCCCTGCACGAGCCGGCACATCGCCACTTGATGCAGCTCTATGCGTGGGCGGGTCAGCATGCGGCGGCGCTGCGGCAATATCAGGAATGCGCGCGCCTGCTCGAAGGGGAGCTGGGAGTGCCGCCCGACGCAGAAACCACCGCGCTGTATGAAGCCATTCGAACCAAACAACTCCCGCCGCTGACACCGGAATCAGCGGCTGAGCTAGCTGCGGCAGAACCTACACTGCGCGAGCGTTATCAGACCGAGCGCCTGCTGGGAGTGGGCGGTTACGGCGAAGTGTATCTCGGTCGTGACAGCGTCACCGGCCGGGCCGTCGTCATCAAGCGGCTGAAGCCCGAATTGGTGGCGCAAGATCCCGCCTTTGTCACACGCTTTGTGCGCGAAGCTCAGGCGCTGCGTCAGCTCAATCACCCCAACATTGTCACCATCCTCGCCGCCATCGAGCAGGCTGGCGAACAGCGCATCGTCATGGAATATGTGCCAGGCGGCACGTTGCGCGATCTACTGGAGAAAGAAGGACCGCTGTCCTGCGAGCGCAGTCTGATCATTGCTCTGGAACTGGCCGATGCGCTCAGCCGCGCCCACCATCTCAACATCATCCACCGCGACCTCAAACCCGATAATGTGCTGCTAGCCGCCGACGGCACGCCGCGCCTGACGGACTTTGGCATGGCACGCTTGACGCACGACGATGTGCGTCTGACCCAACCGGGCATGATCGTGGGCAGTCCCGTATACTTAAGCCCCGAGGCGTTGCGCGGCGAAGAACTTGATCCACGCAGCGACATCTGGTCATTCGGCGTGCTCTTGTACGAGCTGCTCGCCGGGCGACCTCCCTTTGACGGATCGCGGCTGATGGCCGTGCTGTCTAGCATCTTGCATTCGTCCACGCCGGACATCACGCAAGCCCGATCGGATGTGCCACCGCCGCTCGCCAATCTGCTGCAGCGCATGCTGGCGAAAGACCGGGAGCAGCGACCCGCCAGCATGCGGCAGGTCGCCGCCGAACTGGAAGCGATTCGCGCCGGGCGACCGCTTGAGCACAACACACCGACACAGGCGGCGACTCCGCCTAAATTCACGCTGGCTCGCCCGGCTACGCCGGCTAGATCTGCCGTTCTCCGTTCGAACAGTCAGCACGATCAACAGATTCGCTTTTGCACCGCGCCCGACGGTGTGCGAATTGCCTACGGCCAGTTGGGCACTGGGGCGTTGTTGGTCAAAGCGGGCAATCCGCTGAATCACCTCGAATATGATCGGCAGAGTCCGATCTGGCGGCACTGGTGGACGGCATTGGCGGAACACTATACGTTTGTCCGCTACGACGAGCGCGGCTGCGGCTTGTCCGATTGGAACGTGGCCGATTTCTCGATGGACGCCTGGGTCGGCGATCTCGAAACCGTGGTCGATCAATTCGACCGGCAGCGCTTTGCCCTGCTGGGCGTATCGCAGGGAGCCTCGGTGGCAATCGCGTATGCCGTGCGTCACCCCGAACGCGTCAGTCACCTGATCTTGTTCGGCGGTTACGCGCGCGGCCGCTTCAACCGCAATCCCACGCCCGAGCAGTTGGAAGAAGCGCGCATCTTGATTCATCTCATTCGCGTGGGCTGGGGGCAGGACACCGCGGCGTTTCGCCAGGTCTTCGCCAACCTCTTAATGCCGGATGGGACACCAGAGCAGATTAGCTGGTTTGCCGAACTGGCGCGAGCCTCGACTTCAGCAGAAAATGCCGCGTTGATGGAGATGGCTTGCTTCAACGTCAATGTCGCGCACCTGGCGCCGCAAGTCCGGGTGCCTACTCTGGTGCTGCACGCGCGCAATGATGCGATGTGTCCCTTCGACGAAGGCCGCTTCATGGCATCGCTCATCCCCGGCGCGCGCTTTGTGCCATTGGAAAGCAACAATCACATCCTGCTAGAAACCGAACCGGCCTGGCCGCAGTTTCTAGACGAAGTGACGCAGTTCACCCGGACCGAGCCGGCACCAGCAAAAACGATCTCACCCGCCGTGGAAGTGAAAGCGTCCCCAACAGCATCCGCACCGCAGCGCGAGTTGGAACAGAGCATCCGCTTCTGCCAATCGGCCGATGGCGCGCGGCTGGCCTATGCCACCATCGGCGCTGGGCTGCCCCTGGTCAAGGCCGCCAACTGGTTGAGCCACCTGGAATTCGACTGGCACAGCCCCATCTGGCGGCACTGGCTGATCGGGCTGGCGCAGCAGCATACCTTGATTCGCTACGACGAGCGCGGCTGTGGCCTGTCCGATTGGAATGTGGATGATCTCTCTTTTGAAGCCTGGGTGCGCGATCTCGAAGCGGTGGTCGACGCAGCGGGCGTGGAACGGTTTCCCCTGATCGGCATCTCACAGGGCGGGCCGATTGCCATTGCTTACGCCACGCGTCATCCTGAGCGAGTCAGCCAGCTCATTCTGTATGGATCATATGCGCGCGGCAAACTGAAACGCGATCTGACAGCTGAACAGATCGCGGAAGTGGAAATGCTGCTCACATTGATCCGGCTCGGCTGGGGAAGCGAGAACCCGGCCTTTCGACAGGTGTTCACGTCGATGTTCATACCGGATGGCACATTGGAGCAGTATCGCTGGTTCAACGATCTGCAGCGCGCTTCGGCTTCGCCGGAGAATGCAGCACGCATCATCGAGGGCTTCAACACGATCGATGTGCGCCAGCTCGCCGCGCAGCTCAACCTCCCCACACTGGTGCTGCACGCGCGCGGTGATATGCGCATCCCATTTGAAGAAGGCCGCTTTCTGGCGTCGATCATTCCCGGTGCGCGCCTGGTGACGCTGGACAGCAACAATCACATCCTGCTGGAGCACGAACCGGCCTGGCAGAAATTCTTGAGCGAAGTGCATGAGTTTCTGGCAACGCCCGATCGTCGTGTCGACAAAGTCTCGATCGCTAACGAGCCTTGAATGACAAAGGCGGCCGCGCACCATTTTCGACAGACATTGCAGATCGCACACGATCTGCAGTTTACGTCTATGGCGTTATGGATTCTGCGGGGAGTCAGTGAAATGTTGTTGGAAAACCAACCGATCGAGCGTGGCGAGGACAACCACGTCCGGCTGTGACCAAAACACTCATGCAGGTTGAGCCCGGGCAGTGTGCGTTGTCGAACTGCACTGAGAAGCCGAGCTGCCCCGCGAGCTACGCCTCGCGTACGTCGGTAATGCGGATGACGTGCGGCTTCACCACTTCGATCAACTTCTCCAGCGGCACGTCGATCACTTTGAACATGATCTCGTAGGTCGTCGAATCTGTGGCAGGCATCTCGACCACCGCGACGATATTGCCGTCGGCCGCGGCGATCGCCGCTGTGATCTTGGCCAGCTGCCCCTTGCGATCGGCCACCAGGGTGGTCACCCGTACACCCTTTTTGCGCGCGCCCAGCACATCGATGAACGATTTGAAGATATCCGTCTCGGTGATGATGCCGACGATGGCGCCTGCTTCATTGACCACGGGCAGGCCGCCGATCTTGTTGTCGACCAGAATGCGGGCAGCGTCTTCCAATGTCGTGTCTGCGGTCACGGTGATGACCTTCTTAGTCATCACTTCGCCGACCTTGATCTTCGACAGCAGATAAGTCATTTCCCATACGCTCAAACTGCTGACCGGTGAGGGTGAGGCCTCCAGCAAATCCTTGTCGGACACAATCCCGATCAGCTTGCCGTTTTTATCGGCGACGGGCATGCGCCGGATGCGTTCTTTTTTCATCTGCTCCAGCGCCTCGGCCACG
Source organism: Thermoflexales bacterium (assembly GCA_030834825.1). Lineage (GTDB taxonomy): Bacteria > Chloroflexota > Anaerolineae > Fen-1058 > Fen-1058 > Fen-1058. The sequence goes on along the minus strand of JAUQXC010000259.1, from coordinate 22,305 downwards.
GGCAGCTCCGGCGCACACAAGATCAGGCGGGTAGACATTCGTTCGCGGACCAGCATGATCGGTAACCTCCCCTATTCGATCGCGATCAGATACCCAGATAAGCGGCACGAATCTTGGGATTGGCCAGCATATCGGTGGCGGCGCCGCTCATGATCAAAGAACCCACGTCCAACACGTAACCCCGATCGGCCTGTTCCAGCGCGATCTGCACATCTTGCTCGACAATTAACACCGTCATGCCGCGCGCGCGCACTTTGCCAATCGCCTCGTAAATCGCATCGACGACGATGGGCGCGAGACCCAGCGAGACTTCATCCAGCATCAACAGCTTGGGCCGCGCCATGAACCCGCGGCCCACCGCGCACATTTGCTGCTCACCGCCGCTCAGGCTGCCCGCCGGTTGATTGAGCCGTTCGCGCAGGCGCGGAAATAGCTCGAGCACGAAGTCAAGGTCCTGGGCAACGTCCGCTTTATCCGATCGGCTGTATGCGCCTTGTAGCAAATTTTCCTTGACCGTTAATCCGGCAAACAAGCGGCGGCCCTGCGGCACCTGGGTCAAGCCCAGACTGACGATCCGATCCGGCGACACGCCGCCGATGGACTGGCCTGCGAAGATGATCGATCCCGACATCGGCTTGAGCAAGCCCGATAGCGTCCACAGCAGCGTCGATTTGCCCGCGCCGTTCGATCCGATCAGCGCCACCACCTCGCCCGATCGAATCTCCAAGTTAATGTCCCACAATACCTGGAGGTCGCCATAGCCGGCATTGAGATGCTCAATTTTCAGCATCGCGCGCCTCCAGCTGCTCGGCGTATTTCTTGCCCAGATAAGCTTCGATCACTTTCGGATCGCGCAGGACTTCCTCAGGACGTCCTTCGGCCAATTTCTGCCCATAGTGCAGCACGAACACATTCTGGCAGACGCCGATGATGGCTTTCATGACGTGCTCGATGATCAGCAGCGTGATACCGCGCTGATTGATCTGCCGCACCAGATCCATCGCCGCTTCGATCTCCTTGGGGTTCAAGCCGGCCATGACTTCGTCGAGGAACAACACCTCCGGCTCCATGGCCAGCGCTTTGGCCAGCTCCAGCCGCTTGAGCCAGGCTAGTGTCAGCTGCTCGGCGTGGCGCTCGCGTTGATCGAGCAATCCGACAAACTCCAGCACCTCGTCGGCGCGGCGCAGCGCTTCGCGCGTGGAACGGCGCGCGCCGCCCGCGCCATACATCGCGCCGACCGCCACGTTTTCGCGCACGGTCATGTTGCGGAACGGCTTCACGACTTGAAAGGTGCGCGCGATGCCCAGGCGGGCCACGCGATACGCCGGCCAGCCGGTAATGTCCTGGCCCCGATAGGTAACCTTGCCCGCAGAGATCGGCAGCATGCCCGTGATGATGTTGACGAACGTCGTCTTGCCCGCGCCGTTCGGGCCGATCAATCCGATCACATCGCCGCGCCGCAGCGTCAGATCAACCTTGCTGACGGCCGCCAATCCGCCGAAAGTCTTACCGGCCCGTTCTGTGGTCAGGATGATTTCGTTGTGTGACATGGCTTTGTCCGCGATCAGATCTTGAACTGCTGTCGGTTCTGCGCCAGAATGAGCCGCGTCGCGCGTGCACCATCCTTGAGGAAGGTCCAGGTGCTCCGTCTGCCACCCGCTTGATCGGCATGCACCCGGCGAGCTTCGCGCGCCGATCGGGTGACTAGATCGATCACGCCGCGCGGTGTGAAGATAATCACCAGCACGATGAAGATGCCCATGATCGTCACATGGAACTGGCCCAGATCGATGCCGAAGGGTTTGCTGAAGATCAAGAACGTCGAAACCAGCTGAAAGAGCACGCCGCCCGCGATCGGGCCGGCGATGGTGCCCGCGCCGCCCAGCACAACCGCCAGAATCGCTTGCAGCGTCCGATCGATTTTGAAAACTTCCTCCGGCGCGATGAAGGAGTTGTAATAGGCATAGACGCTGCCCGCGATGCCGACGAGAAAGGCCGTCAAGGCATACGCTATCACTTTGCTCACCGTCGTGTTGATGCCCAGCATTTTGGCGGCGTCCTCGTCGGCGCGAATGGCGATCCAGCTGTAGCCCAGCTTGCGCCGGATGATGAACCAGGTGAGGAACGCTCCGAAGATGACCATGCCCAGCGCCAGGTAATAGAAGAAGTTCTGTGCCAGAGTGATCGGTTTGAGGAATGGCAAGGAGATGCCCGCCGCGCCGTCCGTGACCGGCGTCCACCATGCGACGATCTCGCGTGTGGCTTCGGCTACCCCTAGCGTGGCGATGGCGAAATAGTGGCCGCGCAAGCGCAGCACCGGCAAGCCGATCAGCGCCGCGTACCCGGCGGCGACCAGACCACCGACCAGGATAGTCGGCAAGAACGACCAGCCATGACGATACATCAAGATGCCGGTGGCGTAAGCGCCCAGGCCAAAGAAGGCGACGTTGCCGAACGCCGCATAGCCCGTGTAACCGCCGATGAGATTCCAGCCCTGTGCGGTCACGATCAGCAGGAACATGCTGGTCAGCGTGCGATAGGCAAAGCCGGACAGGCCGAACAACGGCAACAGCGCAAAAATTCCCAGGCCGATTAGCCCAACGATGACGACGTTTCGATTCTGCCGTAACGCTTCGCGCATGAGTCGCACCTTATTGATAGAATGCTTTACCCGCGATCCCCGAGGGCCGTACGACGAGCATGATCACCAGCAGTGCAAAGGCCGCCGCCTGCGTCAAGCCCGGCTGCCATAAGCCGGTCAGCACCGTGATCAATGAAAAGGCCAATGCACCGAGAAACACCGCCGGTACGCTGCCCAGCCCGCCCAGCACGACGATCACGAAGGCATACAGCGTGTAAGTTCCACCGAAGCCCGGTTGAAACGATTGCGTCATCGCGATCAACGATCCTGCCGCGCCCGCGAGGCCCGCGCTAATGGCAAAGGTCAGGGCATAGATCGTGCTGATGCGTGCGCCGGTAAGCTGCGCCGCGTCCTTGTCCATGCCGGTCGATCGGATCGCGCGGCCCAACCGCGTCCGGCTCATCAGCAGGTGTGTGAGCAAAGTCAGCAGCAGCGCGACGATGAGCGCACCCAATTTAATGTAAGGGACTTCAATGCTGGAGTTCGCCGCCGGATCAGCATACAGCGTCAGGCTGGATCCGCTGTAGCCGGTCGTGATAGCGCGCAGATCGCTCTTGAAGAAAAACTGCGCCAGGTTGATGATGATGATCTCCAGCCCGAACGTCAGCAAAAACGTGGTCAGCATCGGCGCACGCATGACGTAGTTGATGATGTTGCGCTGAATCAGGTAGCCCAGTCCGAAGAGCAGCACCATCGAGATTGGGATGGTCAAGAAGGGATCGATGCCGGCGAATGTGAAGGCGATGAAGGTGACGTAGGCGCCCAGCATGATGGCCGCACCGTGCACCAGGTTGATGATGTTCATCACCCCCCACACGATGGAGAAACCCAGCGCGGCAATCGTCAAGACACCTGACAGCAGCAGCACGTTGATGGCGCTTTGGCCGATGAGAATTCCAGACACAACTATCCTCCTGCCAGGTTCCCCCTCTCCGTCCCGTGTCCGCATAGCGGCGGGACGGCTGGCCGCCAGGAGAGGGGGACAAAGGGGTGAGGCTAGCGCTGATCCCACGCCTTGGCCGGGTACAGGAACTCACCGTTGGCAGCGTCGGCGGGATAGACGGTGTAGAGCTTGCCATCGGGATTGAGCTGCACCACACCCATCGGTTTGACGATGATGCCTTCGGGTGAGAACTTGATCGTGCCGTAGAAGCTTTGCAGATCGAGCTGGGCCAGCTGCTCGCGCACAGCCTTTGGATCGGTGCTGCCTGCCGCCTCGATCGCTTTCTGATACGCCAGCAATGCGGCAGCAGCCGAGGCAGCCTGATAGGGCACGGTCTTGTAATTCTCTTCGCCGTACTTGGCCCGCATCATATCGGCGAATTTCTGGGGTGTGCCAAAGACGTCGGTGCCCTGGAACTTCATCGCTTCCGTCCACGGGCCAATGCCCAGCACGAAGTCCGCGTCCTTCTCCAGCGTCTTGCGAAAGTCGGGCGAGGTCGGCCCCACCGAGAAGGCGTAAGCTTTGGCGTTGACCTTCTGATCCTTCAGGCCCTTCATGATCAAGATCGCATCAGCCGCGTGGCCCGCGCCCAGGATCATGTCGGGGTTCTTGGCCTTGACGGCCGTAATCAACGAGGATACGTCTTGTGTATTGGAAGGATACTGCTCCTTGTAGACAACTTCCAGGCCTTTTTCTTTGGCATACTCTTCAGCGCCGGTGGCGACTTCTTGCGAGAAGCCATCGTTCTCGACGAGGATCGCCACGGTCTTGACCGAGGAGTCCTTTGCCAGCACGGCATCGATCACGCTACGCAGATAGAAGGGCGCGGCCGGCAGCGTGCCGAAGATGTACTTGTAACCCCGATCGAAGATCTTCACCCCCGCGCCGCCGCCTTCAATCATGGGGATCTCGTACTTCTCGGCGACCGCCGAAGCCGAGAACGTGGGATTGGTGCCGTAAGGCCCCAGCAGTAGATCGACCTTGTCTTCCGTGACCAATTTCTCGGTCAACTGCGCGCTGGTATCGGGATCGCTGGCATCGTCGTAGTACTTGATGTCGATCAAGCACTGCTTGTCGCCGACCTTGAAACCTCCGGCTTTGTTGATCTCGTCCTTGTACAGCTCGTAACCGTCTTTGACGTAGCCGCCCTCTTTGGCCGTCTTGCCGGTCAGCGAGACCGCCGCGCCAAAGGTGATCTTGCAGTCGCTGGCCTGCCCACTCGGCTGATTGCCGCTGGGCGCGGCTGCCGGCTGGCAGGCGACGATCAAGAGTGCGAGAATGACGCCAATCGAAACACTGCGAAGCAAATGGCGAGACATGCCTGATCCTCCTGACTGATGTGGGATGAGGATCAGTGTACCCGCCGGGGCGTTAAAGAGGCATAAAAGACACTTGCTAGATGTAAAAGAAATATAAACACCCGGATCACGGTTGAAAACGATAACCTACGCTCTGTTCGGTCAGCAGGTGTTTGGGCTGAGAAGGATCGGCTTCGAGTTTTTGCCGCAGCCGATTGATGTACACGCGCAAATATTCGTTCTCGCCGCCATATTCCGGCCCCCACACTTTTTGCAGCAGTGCGCGATGCGTCAGCACTTTGCCGGCGTGGGTTGCCAGCTCGGTCAGCAGCGTGAACTCAGTCGGCGTCAGGCGCACGTCGCTTCCAGCACGCCGCACGCGCCGCTGCTCAACATCGATCTCGAGATTGCCGTGCCGCAGGGTTTCACTCGACGGCGGCGCGCTTTCCCAGTGCGATCGGCGCAGCACGGCTTTGAGCCGCGCGAGCAGCTCGCCCACCCCAAAGGGTTTGGTCAGGTAATCATCCGCGCCTAGATCGAAGGCGGTGATCTTGTCCTGCTCTTCGCCCAGTGCCGTCAACACGATGATGGGCACGATCGACGTCTGCCGGATGCGGCGGCACACTTCAAAGCCGTTGAGGTTGGGCATCATCACGTCGAGGATGATCAGATCGATCGGTTCGCGCTCGAACGCCGCCAGCGCCTCCAGACCGTCAACAGCACTGAACGTGCGATAGCCGCGTTTCTCCAGATTGCGACGGACAAAATCGCGCAACGGTGCTTCGTCATCGACGATGAGGATGGTGGTCTGGGGCATGCTCACGACTCTTCTTCTATGATGAGCGGCCTAGCTTCTGGCAGACCCAGCGGCAGCGTAAAAGCGAACGACGCGCCGCCGTCTGTGTCCTCCAACCAGATCGAGCCGCCGTGTGCTTCGACGAAGCCTCTGCAGATGGCCAGGCCCAAGCCCGCGCCGCCGCCGGTCTGCGTGTAACCCTCGTCGGCGCGATAAAAACGCTCGAAGATGCGATCACGATGTTCCGGCGCAATGCCCGATCCGTGATCGCGCACGCGCAGCAGGATCGATCCGTTGCGGGCTTCCGCTTGAATCTCGATCGGCGATCCTGCCGGCGAATATTGGACCGCATTTTCCAGCAGATTGCGCACCACCGCCTGCACGCGGCGCGGATCGATGTCCAGCTGGGGCAGCTGCGCGGGCACGTCGATCGTCAGCGGATGCGCGCCGGCATCGTTCACTTCGTCAACCGCACGTGCGACGACGTCGGCCAGGGACGCTTCGGTCTTGTGCAAATGCAGCGTGCCGGCTTCGATGCGGCTCATGTCAAGCAGATCGTTCACCAGGAGCGCCAGCCGATCAGACTCATCGCTGATGACCTGCGCGAACTGGCGCACCGATAGGTTGTCCCATTCGACATCGTCCTGCAGCAGAGTCGTGGCATAACCTTTGATGGCACCCAGCGGCGTGCGGAGCTCGTGCGAGACGGTGCTGATCAGCGACGATTTCATGCGGTCCAGTTCGCGATAGCGTGTGATGTCCTGATACAGTTCCCCCTTGCCGATGAGCCGCCCGTCGTCGTCGCTCACGTCGAAGATGCGCCCGCGCATGTCGCGCTTCTGGCCGCTCTGCCAGATCTGAAACTCAAAGGTGCGTGAACCGGAACCGGCAATGGCCGCCGCATGCAGCTGCTCAAATTCGTCTGGCTTAACCGCTGCCGGGCGCATCCGCTGCAAGACCCACGCACTGGCTTGGCCTTCGAGCTCGGCGGGCGTCGACTGAATGGATTCGGCCAACCGCCGGTTCGCGAACAAGACGCGACCCGTTGAATCGTGCAGGATCAAGCCATTGTCCAGGCTCTGAATCACCGATTCCAGGACGCGCTGTTGCTCTTGCAACTGCTCGTCGGTCAACCGATACAACGCGGCGTTTTCCAGCGCCATCGCCGCGTGATTGGCGAAGCTGCCGATCAATTCGATCTCGTCGTGGCCCCATACGTGCGGCTCGCGCCGATAGACCAGCAGCGCTGCCGGCCCGATGTGCGGCGCGTTGAGCGGCACCGCCAGCAGTGAACGATAACCTTCTCGCTGCGCGCGCGCGCGAAACGGCTCAAAGGCAATGTCGGTGTCGGTGTCGGGCACCTGCACCGGATGGCCCGTGGTGATGGCGCGCATGGACGGCGAGCGCGGTTCGTGCGGATCGATGCGCAGCTCACGCGCGTAGTCGGCGCTCAACCCGCGGCTGGCGCGGATGCGCAGCACATTCTCACGCCGATCCAGCGCCACCAGCGCGCAGGTGTCCACCTTCATCAAGCGCTGCACTTGCTCCAGGATGATGCTGATCACCTGATCGGCGTCCAAGCTGGACGAGGTGGCGCTGCTGGTCTCCAACAGCGTGGCGAGCTCGGCAAACCGCTGCTCGATCGATTCTTCCATGCGTTTGAGCTCGCGCGTGAGGTGGCCCATTTGATCGGGGCGCGTGATCACGTTGGCCAGATCAGGCGCACGCTGGGTGTGCAGTGAGCGGTCGTCGCGCCGCCCGATCGATCGGCTGAACGACGCCAGGCGCTCCAACGGCTCGATCACCCGGCGCGACAACATCATCCAGAAAAACAGGCCGCCGATCACGAAGATGCTCATGGCGATCAACAGGCCGGTGTGAAAGGCGCGCGGCGAAGCGAAGGCGACCTCGGTCGGACGTTGGACGGCGACGATCCAGTTGGCGCTGGGGATGGACACCAGCGACAACAACCACTCGCGCCGATCGGGATCGGTCACGACGCGGCTGACCGGCAGATCGCTGCGCCACGATCGCATCTCGGGAATTTGCGCGTAAGCATCGCCGAGCAGCCGGGTTCGATGGGGCTGAGCCACGATCTGGCCGACGGCGTCGATGATGCTGAGTTTGAGCTCGAGACGATCGGCCGATTCCTGCGCGCTGATCGCCTGCAAGGTATCACTCAAGCGGGCCAGCGCCAGATTCGTCGCGACGACGCCGCTGAATTCGCCGCGCGCATTCAACACACGCTGTGCCACCGTCGCCACCGGCTCACCCGTGGTCGGCGACACTCGCCCGATGGAGATCACCGGACCCTCGGCTGCACGCGCGTCGATGAAATATTGGCGAAAGGAGAAATCTTGTCCCACCGTACTGCCCGGCCCGGTGGGATAGTGATAGAGCATCACGCCCTGCGCATCGAGGAAGTAAAAGAGGTTAATGTCGCTGCGCGCGGCAGTCGCCGCCGCAAATAAGTCGGCGAACTGCGCAGGATCGCCGGACCGAACTTCGGGCAGCTGCGCGAATGATTCGACCGCGTCCATAGCCTGCTGCAAGAAGGCGTCAGTCTCCAGCGCCACTGATTGACCCAGCGCCAGATCGGCGGCCTGCACATCGCGTTCCAGCTGTGCGCCGGCAGCGCGATCGAAGATCAAGGCCGCCGCGACCACAGGCAACACGAACAACAAATATAGAGCCAGCAGTTGCAGCCCTAAGTCGCGCCGCCAGAAAACCCAACGGAACAGGGTCGATCGATCCATGTGTTTGCCAGTCTGCACTACGGAAATCCTACCACAGAACGCCCTTGCGGTGAGGATGGACGTGCTAAACTTGCAGTTGAAAATGCTGAAAAGGTCGTTCACGCCAAATGTCGAATTGGAGAGCAACGGCTGTCAGTTGCAGCAACATCGCCGTGATCAGGTAATCACCATGTAACACCCATCATCGTCACGGCCCGGTTGGTGATCGGGCGGAAACAGCAAGCCTAACTTCGGCAGTCACTGTTGTCGATTGACACCAACAAATCTCCGTAACATGCGGCGAGTTCCCATGGCCACATTGATGGGGATGCGACTCGCTGAATCTAGCCTGGCCCTCCCGACCGCGCTGAATTTCGAAGGCAGAACATCTGGTCTACTCCGCTGACCCGTGATATACTGCCCTCGACAGCGCGTGAGGGAAGTCCGATAATATGGCATCCTGTAGAGTGTCCCCTCATGAATGTGACCTATACCTACGAACAAATTCTGGCTCTCGCATCTGATGCGAGTTCTGCGCAAGCGGGCAAAACGCTGGCGACACCACACAAGTGGTTGTCGTTAGGCCGTGATAATCGATCGGTTTGGGGTGAATGCCGCGGCAGCGGCGCTAAACCCTATCAAGCCCAGATCGATCTGAGCGAGCCTGCTTTCAAGTGCTCATGCCCCAGCCGCAAGTTCCCCTGCAAGCATGCGTTGGGTCTATTCCTCTTACTAGCCGATCAACCTGCCACGATCAAGTCGAGCATGCCGCCCGCCTGGGTCACCGACTGGCTACACACTCGTGATGAACGCGCACAGAAGCAGGCCGAGAAAAAAGAGCGCCTGCCCAAACCCGTCGATACTGAGGCCCAGAGCAAACGTGCCGCTAAACGCGAAGCGAAGATCGATGCCGGGATCGACGAGTTGGATGTCTGGCTCCGCGATCTGATTCGCGGTGGACTGGCAAAGGCGCAGACGCAGTCGAACAGCTTCTGGGGCACGCCGGCCGCCCGCTTGGTGGATGCCCAGGCCCCCGGTCTCGCCCGCCGGGTGCATGAGTTGGCGACGATTCCAGCCAATGGTCCGGGTTGGCAGGAACGTCTCCTCGATCGCCTCAGCCGTCTGCATTTGTTGATTGAAGGTTATCGCCAGCTGGACACACTCCCGGACGATGTCCAGCTCGACGTTCGGACACAAATTGGCTGGACGCAGAATCAAGACGAAGTGTTAGCACAGGCCGGCGTGAGCGATCGCTGGCTTGTCTTGGGCCAACGCACCACCGAGGAAGATCGCCTGCGCACACAGCGCATCTGGTTGTGGGGTACGCGCACGCAGCGTCCCGCATTGATCTTGAACTTCGCCTATGGCACACAGCCTTTTTCGGACATCAGCCTGCTGCCGTCGACATCGGTTGAAGCAACACTTGTCTATTTCCCTGGCGCGTATCCACTGCGGGCGCTGCTCAAAGATCGATCGGGGAACGCTCAAGCGATCAACGTCATCCCCGGTTGCACTTCCCTGAAAGAGGCGTATGCCGCCTACGCCGCTGCGTTGACCCAACAACCGTGGCTGGAACAATTCCCGTTGTCGTTGGTCGATGTCGTGCCGGTGCAGCGCGATCAACGCTGGTTCCTGCGCGATCGCGAGGATCGCGTTTTGCCGCTGACGGCGTCGTTCAGCAAAGGCTGGCATCTCTTGGCGCTGAGCGGTGGACGACCGATCACCATCTTTGGCGAATGGAACGGCGATGATCTGCTGCCATTAAGCGTCTGGGCCGCAGATCATTTTGTGCGCTTGAGTGACTGATGAGTGACACGACTCTCTGGCAGGATCTAGTCGCAACGGCGTTGCTCGGCACCGAGCGGCAGCCGCCGGTCTTCGCGCCTCAGTTGGGCGCGTTGCAGACTGCGCTGGCGCAGCTCGATGTGAACAATCGCGAACAGGCTTTATTGAATGCAGCGGCCATCACGAACCTGTATCAACGCTGCGGCTTACAACCTCCGATCGATTCCCTGCCCCTGCCGGATGTTTGTCCGCTTGACGAGATGTCGCGTTGTTCCACGCGTGCCGGTCGGCATCTGTCGCAAATGCTGGCGGGAGAATACACGTCAGTGCTGCCAGAATGGCTGCGGGCAGTCGCGGTTGCGCAGCATCGTGTGCCCGATGAGACATTGCCTGACCTGCTGGATTTTGGCCAGGCGCGCCGCGAGTTGCACGAGGCGATCTGCGCGGTGTTGGGCCAACGAGGCCGTTGGCTGGCCTCGCTCAATCCCGATTGGGAATACGCCCTCGGCGGATTGGATGAAGCACTCTGGGAGACTGGAATGCGCGGCGCGCGCCTGACGCTCTTGCGTCAACTACGGCGGCACGATTCCGATCGCGCGCGCGAGATGTTAGCCGTTACCTGGGCTAACGAAGCGGGCGGCGATCGCGCGGCGTTTTTGCCCGCACTCGCGATCGGTTTGGGCCTGGCCGACGAATCCTTCCTCGAACAAGCGCTCGACGATCGCCGCAAGGAAGTGCGCCACGCCGCCGCCGATCTGCTCGCGCGCTTGCCGCAGTCGCAACTCTGCCAGCGCATGATCGAACGCGCCCGTCCGCTGTTGAACTACAAAAAGCAACTACTCAAAGTGCAGATCGAAGTGACCTTACCTGCTGAGTGTGATAAAACCCTGCAGCGCGACGGTGTCGAACTCAAACCGCCACAGGGCGTCGGTGAAAAAGCATGGTGGCTCAGGCAAATCATCGGGGCAGTATCGCCGGGCATGTGGACGCAACAATGGAATGTGACGCCTACAGCATTGATCGGTGCCGCTAGCCGCAGCGAGTGGCGTACCGATCTGCTAATCGGCTGGGCGCTGGCCGCCGAACGCAGCCGCGACGCCGACTGGATCGAAGCGATCTTGCGCGACGATCTGCGCGCGGCGGTGGAGATCGATCGGGCGCAAATGATGGCTGCCTTGCCGATCGAACGGCGCGAGGCTTTCGCGCTCAACGTGCTGCGCCTGCATCCGTCGCTCAATCCCGATCAACCGGCGCGCTGGTTGTTGAGCGCGTGCACACATCCGTGGAGCCGCGAACTCAGCCGGGCAGTGCTCGATCTGCTGCAACAGCATCTGGCCCAGAACGCTTTTGTTTCGCCGTGGACATGGTCGTCGTTTTTGGAAGAACTCGCCTGCCGCTGCGATCCTGATCTGGCGAGTGAGGCTGCGACGCGCTTGACGCCGATCACACTCGAAACCGCCAAGGCCCTGCCCGCGTTGGAGAAATTCCTGCGGCTCTTACAATTCCGTCACGATATATTGAAGGAGATCACCCATGACTGATATTTTGCGCCAACACGCCGAGCAACAATTCGCCGAGGAACTGCACGAACTCAGCCAGGCCGATACGCGGACACGTCCGCCCAGTTGGAAACTGTCGCCGTGGGCGGTGGCGCTATATCTGCTGGGTGGCACGCTGCCCAATAAGTTTGTGGTGTCGCCCAAGTACATCGGCAGTACGCGCTTGATCGAAATTGCGATCGCGACACTGGCGACCGATCGCGCGCTGCTGCTGATCGGCGTGCCGGGCACGGCCAAGTCGTGGGTGTCCGAGCATCTCTCGGCGGCAATCGCAGGCGACTCGACGTTGTTGGTGCAGGGCACAGCGGGCACGGGTGAAGAAGCGATCCGCTACGGGTGGAACTATGCTCGTTTGCTGGCCGATGGTCCTTCACAGCAAGCGCTGGTGCCCAGCCCCATCATGCGCGCGATGCAGCACGGCCAACTGGCGCGCGTGGAAGAATTGACGCGCATCCCGTCGGACGTGCAGGATTCGCTGATCACGATCCTGTCGGAGAAGACGCTGCCCATCCCCGAGCTCAACTCAGAGGTGCAGGCGACGAAAGGCTTCAATGTGATCGCCACGGCGAACAATCGTGATCGGGGTGTGAACGAACTCTCGAGCGCATTGAAGCGCCGCCTTAATACCGTGGTGCTGCCTACGCCCAGTTCGATCGACGAAGAGGTTGACATCGTGCAGCGCCGCGTGGAGAGTCTGGGGCGCGCACTGGAACTGCCCGCTGAAGCACCGGCGCTGGAAGAGATTCGTCGCATCGTGACAGTGTTCCGCGAACTGCGCGATGGCAAGACCAGCGACGGCAAAACCAAACTCAAGCAGCCTACCGGCACCATGAGCACCGCCGAAGCGATCTCGGTGGTGACTAATGGCTTGTCGCTGGCCGCGCATTTTGGCGACGGTCGCATGCGCGCCAACGATGTTGCGGCAGGGTTGGTTGGCGCAGTGGTCAAAGATCCGGTACAGGACCGCGTGGTCTGGCTGGAATATTTAGAGACGGTCGTGAAAGAGCGCAATGGTTGGAAAGATTTGTATCGCGCTTGTCGAGAAGTGAGTGAGTAATACGTACAACGTAATGTGTAAAAAGATCCTGTGCTTGTAAGGTATCGTGGCTAAGTCAACTGCCTCATCACCCACCATCTTCGGCATTCGTCATCACGGGCCGGGCTCGGCGCGCAGTCTGCGTCGCGCGTTGGAGCAGCTGCGCCCCGATGCGATCCTGGTGGAAGGTCCGCCTGAAGCCGATGATCTCCTCCCGCTGATCGCGCACGCCGAGATGCGGCCCCCCGTGGCTTTGCTGCTCTACGTGCCCGATCAGCCGCAGCACGCGGTGTTTTATCCCTTCGCCGTGTTCTCACCGGAATGGCAGGCGCTATTGTATGGCGTGAAACACGACATCCCGGTGCGCTTCATGGATCTGCCGCAAACGCACCAACTGGCGATCGAGTTGAAACTGATCGCTGCTCTGACGGCGCAGCGTGAGCAGCAGGAAGCAAGTAGCCATCAGCCATCAGCCAATAGCGAGCCGCAAGCAGCGATTTATCTTGATCCTCTGCAATATCTGGCTGAAGCTGCCGGCTATCAAGACGGCGAACGCTGGTGGGAACACATGGTAGAGCAGCGTCGCGATGCCCGCGAACTTTTTGCCGCGATCCTCGAAGCGATGACGGCGCTACGCGAGGCACTTCGTGAAGAACTACCGGATGCGCCCAACCCGATCGGCCCGCAGCGCGAACGCGAAGCGTACATGCGCCAGACGATCCGCGCGGCGCAGCGTGAAGGCTACGAGCGCATCGCTGTCGTGTGTGGCGCGTGGCACGCTCCGGCAGTGGCAAAGCTGCCGCCCGCGAAAGAAGATGCGGCGTTGTTAAAGGGCTTGCCCAAGATCAAAATCGAAGCGACGTGGACGCCATGGACGTACAGCCGCCTCTCATATCACAGCGGCTACGGCGCAGGCATCGAATCACCCGGTTGGTACGATCATTTGTGGACAACGCGCGATCACGTGACAATCCGGTGGTTGACGAAGGTGGCGCGGCTGCTGCGCAAAGAAGATCTCGACGCATCGTCGGCGCACATCATCGAAGCCGTACGTTTAGCGGAAACACTGGCCGCGTTGCGCCAGCGACCGATACCGGGCTTGCCGGAGATGAACGACGCCGCGCAGACCGTGTTCTGCTTTGGCAACGATCTGCCCTTGCAGTTGATCCACACCAAATTGATCGTCGGCGAAACGTTGGGCCGTGTGCCCGCTGCCACACCGATGCCGCCGCTACAACGCGATCTGGAACGCGAACAGAAACGCCTGCGTTTGCCTGCGGACGTGACACAGCGCACCCTCGATCTGGATCTGCGCCAGCCGCTCGAGCTCGATCGCAGCCGCTTGCTGCATCGTCTGCGGTTGCTCAACATTCCGTGGGGGGCGGTGCAGCGCACGGGCAAAGTGAAGGGCACCTTCCATGAATTGTGGCAAATTCAGTGGCAGCCCGAATTCGTGGTGGGCGTGATCGAAGCCGGTGTCTGGGGCAATACCGTGCTGAAAGCGGCCACGACCTTCGCCAGCGACAAGGCGACCAAGGCCACCGATCTGCCGACGCTGACCCAACTGGTCGATCGGGTCTTGCTGGCCGATCTGTCTGAAGCGGTACCGGCTGTGATGGACCGCGTGCAGGCCGAGGCCGCCGTCGCCAGTGACGTGCAGCATCTCATGGCGGCACTGCCGCCGCTGGTGAACGTGCTGCGCTACGGCAACGTACGCCAGACCGATCTAAGCGCCGTGAATCATATCGTTGCCGGCTTGATCGCACGCATGGTGATTGGCTTGCCAGGGGCGTGTGCCTCGCTCAACGACGAGGCGGCCGCGACGATGCTCAAGCACTTGACTGACGTCCACCACGCGATCGGCATATTGCAGAACGACGCTTACACCAGCGCGTGGCATGGCGTGCTAAAACAACTCAGCGATCAACAAGGGTTGCATGGACTCATCGCTGGACGGTGTTGTCGCTTGTTGCTCAATCAGGGACAGCTCACCGCCAGTGATGCCGCGCAGCACATGAGCCTGGCGTTATCGACAGCGAACGAACCGACACAGGCGGCGGCCTGGATCGAAGGTTTCCTGCGTGGCAGCGGCTTGCTGCTGCTGCACGATGAAGCGCTGTGGCGCGTCATCGACGAGTGGTTAGTTACGCTTTCGGCAGACGCTTTCACGCAGTTGCTGCCGTTGCTGCGCCGCACGTTCAGTACGTTCTCGCGACCCGAGCGCACGCAGATGGGCGAGAAGGTAAAGCAGGGTGCAGGAAACAGCATGCAACCCCACGGGGGCGCTTCGCGGGAGGCAGGAAGCGATACGCAGAGATCGGACTTTGATGTGGAACGAGCTGAGAAAGCGCTGCCGTTAGTGATGAAACTATTGGGACTGGAACATGACGCCAATCGCTGAAAGCGAACGATTGCGGAGATGGCGCTTAATCCTCGGTGGTGATGAAGCCGACGGGATCGGCCTATCGTTGATAGGCAGTGACGAGGGCATCGATCGCGCTTTGAGCGCATTGTATGATGCGGACGGCGCTGGCGAGGATCGCGGCACGAATCGACGCGGCGGGCTGGGCAGTTCTGCCCCCAACGTTGCGCGCTGGCTGGGCGACATTCGCACCTACTTCCCCTCCTCGGTGGTGAAGGTCATGCAGCAGGATGCGCTGGATCGCCTGAATCTGCGCGAGATGCTGCTGCAACCCGAAATGCTACAGGCCGTCGAACCGGATGTGCAGCTGGTCGCCAACCTGTTGGCGTTGCGCAGCGTCATTCCCAACAAAACCAAGGATACGGCGCGGCTGGTCGTGCGGCGAGTGGTGGAAGAAGTGGAACGGAGACTGGCCAACCAATTGCGGCAAGCCGTGACCGGCAGTCTCAATCGAGCTGCGCGCAACCGCCGTCCGCGCCACAACGAGATCGACTGGCACCGCACCATTCGCGCCAACCTCAAGCACTACCAGCCGGAATATCGCACGATCATTCCTGAAACACGTATCGGTTACGGGCACAAACGATCGGCCTTGCGCGAGATCATTCTATGCATCGATCAAAGCGGTTCGATGGCGTCCTCGGTGGTCTACTCCGGCATCTTTGGCTCGGTGCTGGCTTCGCTGTCATCGATTCAGACGCGCTTCGTCGTGTTCGATACTTCGGTGGTCGATCTCACCGAAGAACTGAGCGATCCGGTTGACATTCTTTTTGGCGTGCAGTTGGGCGGCGGCACGGACATCAACCAGGCGTTGGGCTATTGCCAGAACTTGATCCGTCAGCCGCACGACACCATCCTCATCCTGATTAGCGATCTCTACGAAGGCGGCAATCGCGAAGAGATGCTGAAGCGCGCGGCGGCGCTTGTCGGCAGCGGCGTAAACATGATCGCCCTGCTGGCTTTGAGTGACGACGGTGCCCCGAGTTTCGATCACGCCACCGCAGCGACGCTGAGCGCGTTGGGCATCCCTGCGTTTGCCTGCACTCCCGATCAATTTCCTGATCTCATGGCAGCCGCCATCGGCCGGCGCGATGTGAACCAGTGGGCCGCGGCGCAAGGCATTGTGACCGCGCGCGATAGGTGATCGTGGTTTGGGCTGGTTCACTCGCGACGAGCATATGGGCGGGACACCCCACTTGGGCCAGGCCTGCGGGTGCGCGAGGCGAACGGCGGAGCCTCTGCCGCGAGGTGACCTCGTCGAGCGCACCTTCAGACAGAATCTAACCATCGTGCCTGGGCGTAGGCCTCAGTAGCGAGCAAGCGAGTTGCGGAAGGGTTCGGACAAGGTGAGTTGAGCACGCCCATGGCGATGTTACAGACACGCGCGATGTAGCAATGGGCTCTGAGGATAGTAAGTGTGCTCATTGCGCGTCCACCTCGGCGACTATGAGCGGCAGGAAGAACGATTGAAGAAGATCGCGCCGAAGATTCAAGGCGAGCAGTAGGATTTCTCAAGGTACAAGCGTTAATTGTAACACTATGCCAATTCACGAGTGTTCTATCCGAAAACTACCCTGATTGACCTGGATAAAGAATGCTTCGAGCTATCAGAACACCTACACACCAACACCCCCCACAATCCTCTGTGCAGAGAAAGCAACTCGCTGAATTCGCCCTGGTGTGACGGACAGCGCTTGCTCTTGGCAAGTCCAGCGTAAACACGGGATCGAGATCGACCGCGCCATTTCAGATGACGGATTGACTGCCCCTCTCCAGACTATGCATTGCCCGTTGCGCCCAGGTGATCGCCCCCTGTGCCTGCGCCACTTCGATCGCGGCTCGGAAACACGCTTCGGCCTCAGCGTTGTCGCCCCGTGCCGCAGCGATCTCGCCGCTTAAGCGATACAGTTCGGCCTCATACACCTGATTGCCCGACTGCTCGATAAAGGCGCAGGCTTCGTCAGCAGCTTGCTGCGCCGCCGCGATTTCGCCTGCGATCAAATACGCCTCGATCAGCAGCAGGCGTTGATACGCATAGCCACTGCGCGAGCCGGTCACCGCCCACTCTGCCATGCCCTGCCGCAGTTCGGCGAGGCCGGTCACCTCACCGCGCCGCGCGCGCCAGTAACCGTCAAACACCTTCACCCACGCGCGAAACATCGGCACGTCGCCCTCTGCTAGGCGGCTTAACTGATCGATGTAGTGCCGCCCTTGATCTTCGGTGGAGCGGCCCTGCCATAACCAATAGGGGCAGACTCCAACCATCAGTGCGATGCCCAGTGAAAACGCATGATCGATCTGGTGAGCGCGCGCCATCACCTGCTCAATGTGCGCTTCGGCCGCCGCGTGATCGCCCGTTAGCCAGGCTGCCAGGATCGACCAGGACAATGCGCCGAGGCCTACATCAGCGCCGGTGAGCGGGGCATTCGTTTGCTGGGAGGACTGGTCATTGAGCAGCACAGCCTGGGCCAGCTGAGCGCGCGCCGATCCAAGGTCGCCGCTCAAGAGCAGGCTCGAACCCAGTGAGTAGTGCGCTAAGGCCAGCAACGGCGGTCGCCCAATTTGCTCGGCCAGGCGTAATAGATCCTGACTCACCGTTACGGCTTTGGCTGATTCCCCCCGACCCTGAGCCAGATCGACTGCCAGGTGGAGCGCATACGCCAATTCGATCGTGGCCTCGGATTGCTGCGCCAACTCCAAGGCCCGATCGAACACCCGCGCCTGATCGGGCGTGCCCCAGCCTTGCTCTAACAAGACCGCGGCCAGCGTCAATTGCAGGTTCATTTCCAGCTGCGCGCGTTCTCTCGAATCGGGCACAGCGGCCAACAGCGTCAAACCGTGCATGAACAACTGGCTGGCCTCGTGATAGGCTGACAGCTGCTGGGCGCGCTGTCCAGCGATCAGCTCGTAACCGGCCGCTTTCAAATTCAAACCGGCCGCTTCGAAGTGCCATGCCAACTGCAACGCGCTTTCGGCGATGGCGTCGGGCCGATCGGCATAGCACTGTTCCAGCCCCGTGCCGATCGTTTCATGCAGCCGGGTCCGCGTCACGGCATCCAGCCGCTGATACAAGTAAGTCTCGAACAAAGTATGCCGAAAGCGATAACGCAGCCAACGCTGGGCGCCGCTGCGCTCGACGCGCGTGGCTGTGACCAGTTGATAGCGTTGGCTCAACTCACCGCTCAAAGCGCGCACCACCTCGTCTTCGGCCAACCCACTGGCACCGGCCACAACTCCGGCGATGAACTCGCCGCCGGCCACGCACGCGGCTTGCAAGAGCGCTTGCCAGCGCGCGGGCACACGCTCGACATGCTCGGCGATGACGGCCTCGACCCGGGCGGGCAAGTGCTGCCACTCCAGCTGCTCACCCGCTACCCAAGCGCCGCGTTCGTTGCGTACTAATTGGCCGCGCGATTTCAGGCCGCTAATCATCTCGACCGTGAAGAGCGCGTGTCCATTGGTGTGTTGATAGAGCGCCTCACGAAACTCGACCGACAACTCATTCGGCTCGGCATCCAGGAGTGCATCGATGAAAGCGCGCCCTTCAATCTCATCCAGATTGATCGGTAGCTGGCCGGTGAGACGTTGCACTTCGTTGATGACGGAGGACAAGGGGTGCCGTTGACCGGCCCGATCGGCGATCACGTCACCCGATCGATAGGCGCACAAGATCAACCAGCGCGCCGACGAGAAGCGGCTCAGGTGAAACAACAATCCGATCGTTTCGGCGTCGGCCCATTGCGCATCGTCGATGATGAGGATGAGGGGACGTGTGTGCGCGATGGCGGCCAGCACCGTGGCGATTTGATGGTGCAGATCGGCCAGTGGGCGCGCCGGGCTGGGCCGTTGGGTCAGCTCAGTCAAGCGGGTGCGCCACCGGGCTGGCAGCGGCGTAAAGGCTTCTGCGCGCAAGGCCAGCGTGTGCCCATCCAGCAACGGACCGATTAAGTCGGGGCCATGCTCGATGAGCGCGGCCAGAGCCTCCGGCACGGCGTCCCAGAGACGGCGCGCGTAAGCGGGGGCCAGTGCGCCACTGGCCCGGTGGGCCTCGATGTCGCCCGTTAAGAGCTTCAGGATTTCACGGAATGGTAAATACGGATCGCCCTGCCCGGTCTGCGCACTGCACGCGCCGCCCGCGATGATCACATCACTGTTCAGCAGCAAGGCACGCCGGGTGAACTCGGCCAAGAGGACAGTCTTCCCGCTGCCCGCTTCACCGCTGATGAAGACGAGATGTCCACCCCCAGGGCACCCCCAACGCTCCAGTGGAGCGTTGGATAGGGTGTATCCGCGCCGTGCGCGAGAAAGTAATTGCTGAAGCCGCGCCAGTTCCTGATCACGGGCAACACACTGCGTCGGCGTGGCAAACTCCGTCGGCGCGACAACATCACTTGTCGGGGGCGTCGCGCCAAGCGAGGCGCGCAAGGGGGAGATGGCACGCTGCCCCAGCCGCAGACGTTCATAGGCGGCGGTTAGTTCGCCAGAGGGTTGAGCGTTGAGCTCGCGAGCCAGTTGATCACGATAGGCTTCGTACTGCGCCAGCGCCGCCCCGCGCTGCCCGTCGAGGGCGAGGGCCTGCATCAGCAAGTGCTGCGCCACCTCGTGCCACGGATCGATCTCCAACATCTGCGCGGCATAGTCGCGCGCGCGGCGATAGTCGCCGGAGGCAGCGTACCACTCGGCCAGCCGCTGTTGAGCAGCTACAGCTAATTGTGCCAAGTGTTGTTGGCGCACCAGCAGCCACTCTTCAAAGAGCGGGCTGTTCGTCAACGCCAGGCCGGCTAATAACGGACCGTGATACAACGCCACGGCTTGCTCAATCTCGCTCAAATCAGCCGCGCGAATTCCCCGCTGAAAAGCCGCCACGTCGAGCCACGTGGATCGATCGAGATTGAATTGAAGCGTACGGCGCGTGACGTGCAGCGCGGAAACCGCCTCAGGCTCACCCAGGGCGTGACGCAGATCCGTTAAGGTATGGCGCAGATTGCGGAGCGCCACCCCATCGGGCAGATCCGGCCACAATAAGCCGGCCAGCGACTCGCGACGATGCGGTCGATCGGACTCCAGCGCCAGATAGACCAACAAAGCACGCGCCGCATTCACGCGAAAGTCGCGCACGGGTTGGCCGTCGCGCGTGACCTGAAAGATACCCAAAAACGAGAGAGCAAGGTGTGACATGCTAGCGAGCCTAACCGTAAAAGTGAAAGCATTATAAAGAGGGGCACGGGCAAAGGCAAGTCAGATAGGCCGCAGAGCGGGCTCCCATGTCTGTGGTGGTATGCCGGATTGTGTGTAAATTCGTTCGCCCCGCAGTTGAACTGCGGGGAATCTACAAAACCTTCGGCAAACAGCCTGCCTGTGTATTCGGCAATGCGTCCCATTGACATCCTTGCCGTGCACACCTCGCGGCAGAGTGGCGCCGATAAACCAAACAACGGGCACCTCAATTGGACGTTCGTTGGACGATCGGGCGGTACAGTAAAGCCAATCTGAAAGAGGAGGTCACTCGCCATGATCACGGCGTCCTTACCACAGTTAGTCTATGTGGTGCGTTTATGGCCAACCGGCCCGGCGGAACAACCGGCGTGGCATGCTTCGGTCCAGGCCCCCGGTACCGGTGAGCGGCATATCTTTGCCGATCTGGAAACGTTCTTTGCGTTTGTGGAAGAACAGACCCATACGGCCCAGGAGCAATCGGCAGACGACGCCGATTTTATGCTGAGCGCTACTGGGTGAGTTCAAATTTTGCTTGACGCCGAAAGGGCAGGTCGAGGTTACTCAGCCGTCATTGCGAGGAACGAAGCAATCTCCCCCGATCGGCCCTGAGATTGCTTCGCAAATAACGCTCGCAATGACGGAGGTTGAACAGTTACAGGTTGAGAGTTGGTTGTAGTCGTGAGACTACTTGTAACGGGGTGACCAATTGCATTCGGCTTACTTCTGCCTCAAATTCTTCAGGAGAAAAAACATGAAATCGCTTCGTTGTCTCGTTCCCTTTGTCATAGTCGCTTTATTGCTGGCCGGTGTGCGATATTTTGTCGCAGCCTCCGTGGCGCAGGCGGCCACCTGTACCGTCACTACCCCGGCCGATAGCGGCGCAGGCTCACTGCGTGAGAAGCTGGCCGATGTGACCTGCGACACGATTGACTTCGCCGCCAGTCTCGCCGGGCAGACCATCACCCTGACCAGCCAGCTGGAGATTAGCCGCTCCATGACCATTGACGGCCGCGGACTCAGCGCCCCGCTGGTGCTCAGCGGCAACCGGGCGGTGCGCGTCGTCAAAGTCATCACCGGTCAGGTCACCCTGGCGGGCTTGACCCTGACCCACGGCGCGACTCCGGCCGGAATCACAGGGTGTTTGCTGGGATACCGCTGTGGCGGCGGTCTGCTGGTGAACACCGGCGCGGTAGTCACGCTGACGGACAGCAGCGTGGTGAGTAATACAGCCGCTTACTGCGGGGGTGGCATCAACAACCAGGGAACCCTCTGGGTGTTGAATAGCACCATCGCCGATAACGTCGGCTACTGCGCCGGTGGCATCTTGAGTGGCGATGGTGAGGAAGTGACTCTGTCCACCACGCTCGTGGTGCGCGACAGCACCTTCTCCAACAATAGAGCCAGCTCCTTAGATGCATCTGGAGGCGGGGCCATTTTGATCGGGCCGGGCCGCCTGACCGTTGAAAACAGCGCCTTCCAGAACAATTCTACTCGGCTAGAGAATAATGGTGCCGGTGGGGCCATCTTTGCCTATGCTGACCTCCCGAATAAACTTACCATGCTGGTGCGGAACAGCCTCTTCACGCATAACTCGGCCTTTATGGGCGGAGCTCTGTACACGTATGGAACCGATCTGACGCTCGAGGGCAATCTCTTCGCTGAAAATACAGCACGAGATCAGGGCGTTGTGCTCATCTCTGGCAATATGGCTGTGACCAATAACACCTTCTCGGGCAATACCAACCCCGGGTATGAGATGCTGGTAGCCTGGCAAGGTGTTCTGACGATGACCAACAACACCCTCTCGGATAACGCGGCAGCGAGATACGGCGGCCTCTACCTGGTCCAGAACCTTACTGCCACTCTGCGCAAC
>JAUQXC010000258.1 GCA_030834825.1 Thermoflexales bacterium | reverse complement strand
AGCGCGCTGACCTTCAATCCCAATGGGGATCCCTCTGGTGCGGGTGATGGATTCCCCGGCTCGTTGTTCATCATGGGGCACGATCGCTTGCCCTACGGGGAATTACCCGACGGCAACCAGGTGGCTGAGATCAGCATCCCGGCCATTATCTCAACAACGGACGTGGATCAACTTAACCAGGCAACGTTTCTGCAGGGATTTCACGACGTGGCCGCTGGTTTCTTCGTCGGCCTCGACGAGATTCCGCGTGTTGGGATGCAGTATCTTGAGACACCCGCCACCGGTCCCAAAATCCATCTAGCCTGGGGACAACACTTGCAAGAAGACTCGCCTTCTGCCACTGCCTCGCACGCCTGGTTCGACCCGAATCTCTCGTCACCCAATGTGCGCGGCACGTGGTTCATCGGTAATCAATCCCTCTATAGCGTGAATGGCTATCTGCTCGAGATTCCAGCGGCCTGGGCCGATCAATATGCTTCTGGTCGTTATCTGGGCACCGGGCGCTATCGGGATGGTGGCTGGTCGGGCATGGGTCCGGCCTTGTTTGCTTATCGCCCCTGGATCGATGCGAGCGGAACACCTGCCCCAGCTGGAACACGTCTTCAGGAGACGCCGCTCTTGCTTTACGAGAACTCAACTCATACTCCCGACATCGAACATTGCCTCAACGCTTATCAACACGCAGACGAATGGGAAGGCGGCGCGTGGATCACGACGAACACGGGCAAGACGGCGGTCCTGTTCGCCGGGACCAAGGGGACAGGTGTGAAATACTGGTATGGCTTTATCAATCCTGCCGGCTCTGAATATCCGTGCGTGGAAGAGGAAATGGTTGGGCAGTTCACGGTCTGCCGCTTGGCAAACGGATCAGTTTGTCCAGACACCGATCTGACCGAATGCGCCGAGCATACTTCTAATCGCGGCTGGTGGAGCTCGCGCTTTGCGGCTCAATTCATTTTATACGATCCGGTGGACCTGGCGCACGTCGCAATGGGGCAGATGCAACCGTGGGAGCCGCAACCTTATGCCGTCGTGGACTTGGACGCCCATTTATTCCTCAACCCGGCGGACGTCGAACCGGACATGCTGGGTACAGGTGTCCAGCGCAGATACCGCATCGGCGACGTGACTTTCGACCGGAGTCGCGGCCTCTTGTACGTTTTGGAATTGTTCGCCGATCAGGCGAAACCGGTCGTGCATGTGTGGAGGATCCAGTAAGGAGGATGACAATCATGAAACACCGACATCTGTTCTCGGCCTGCGCGTCAGGCCTAGGCCTGGCCCTGATTCTGGTATGGCTGTTGAGTGGCGCACCGTTCATCTATGCCGCTAGTCCCCACCATGTTGCCCTCGACTGTACGAGTGTGCCGGCACCTTGCCATACTTCCCTTCAGGAAGCCGTGGATGCTGCCGTTACCGGCGACGTCATCCTGGTCGCTACGGGCGTTTATACCGGCGTACACGCCCGTCCACGTCCGACGGGCTATCTCGCCTCACCATCGATGACGACGATCACCCAAGTGGTCTTAATCAACAAGACCATCGTGATCCGCGGCGGCTATACCACGGCCTTTACCGAGCCGCCCGACCCGGTAGCCAATCCGACCACGCTGAATGCCGCTGGTCAGGGGCGCGTCATGGTCATCGCCGGTTATATCAGTCCGACGATTGAGGGACTGCGCCTGACACACGGCGATGCGGTCCAGCAACAAGGCGAAGGCGGACCGCACGATGCCGGCGGCGGCGTGTATGTGGTCAGTGCGACGGCGACATTGAGCAACAATCAAATATTCAGCAACACGGCCTACTCGGGCGGTGGACTGTACTTGCGGTACAGCGCCACGATCCTCAACGGCAATGCCATCCTGTCGAACACGGGCAGTTCCGGCGGTGGTGGCTTGAAGCTGATCTATTGCGACCAGGCCGTGTTGAAGAACAACTTTTTCGCGGCCAACGCTGCTCCCAGCGCCGGTGGATTATTCGTGAATTACAGCAACGCTACCACGCTCAGCGGCAACACGATCGTTTCCAACACGGCCACCACCGGCTTGGCCGGCGGGCTGCTGCTGCAAGTCAGCGCGGCGACGGTCAGTCAAAACTTCATCCTTTCCAACACCGCTGAGACACAGGGCGGCGGCGCCTATGTGTTCGGAGACGATAACAGCGTCCTGAGTGGCAATCTGATTTCCGCCAACAGCGCCGATTCAGGCGGCGGGCTGGAGCTCTATCAGAGTGACACGACGCTCATCAGCAATACCATTAGTGCCAACACCGCCTCGAATGCGGCACTGGTTCTGTACTATAGCAACGCTGCCCTTAGCGAGAATATCATCGTCTCCAATACCGCTGGCTGTGGCTTAGTCATGCGCCGAAGCAACGCCACACTCACGAACACCGTCGTCACCGATAATCGAGCTGCGACAACGGGCGGCTGCGGGCTGAGCATCGTCGACGGTTCCCAACCTCAGCTGGTGCACACCACCGTCGCCCGCAATGGTGGAGGCCAGGGCACCGGGGTGAATGTGAGCACCTTTGCAAGCCAGGCGGCAACGGCTACGCTGACCAACACCATCGTGAGCGGTCACTTCTGGGGCATTTACATTGCATCGGGCAATACGGCCAAATTGGAGGGCACGTTGTGGTACAGCAACACCGTCGATCAGTACGGCGCTGGCTTTTTCATCAGCGGCACCGCCGAGCGCAACTATTGGGGCGATCCACACTTTGCCGAGGACGGCTATCACTTACTCAGCGGCTCGGCGGCGATCGATCGCGGCGTCAACACCGGCGCGCTCGACGACATCGATGGCGACTCGCGCCCACAAGGAGGAGGACCTGATCTGGGCGCAGACGAAGTGGTTGCTTTCGACTGGTATGACATCTACCTCCCGCTGGTCATACGGAATTGAGAATGAGTTTTAAACACTCTCAAATCGCGTCCTCGCTGTTTAACTCGACCGCCAGGACGCGGTCGAGGAGCGAGTTTTAAGACAGATCATGTACCGACCGAAG
Source organism: Thermoflexales bacterium (assembly GCA_030834825.1). GTDB lineage: Bacteria > Chloroflexota > Anaerolineae > Fen-1058 > Fen-1058 > Fen-1058. The sequence continues at coordinate 1,097 of JAUQXC010000258.1, read as the reverse complement.
ATCTGATACGCGCCAACTGAACCCTTGTGGATTCGAATGGAGGAAGAAAGATGAACAAACGGATTGCTAATAGTTTAGCCGCTATCGGCTTGGCCCTCGTCAGCTTGTTTTTGTTATTGAACGATACGTCACAGGCAGCTCGTGCGGCCGTCGAGATACGCTACGTCGCTCCTGGCGGCGACGATGCGGGGATGTGCCAGGATGTTGCTCATCCTTGCCGCACTATCTACTATGCGGTCAGCATCGCCAATCCTTCTGACGAAATATGGCTGGCCGAGGGGACTTACACTGGCACTGGCGCAGCTATCATCACCATCACAAAAAGCATTACCCTCTACGGCGGATGGGACGGCGCGACCTTAGGCGTGCGCGATCCTCAGATCTACCCGACCACTCTCGACGCCCAAAGCACCCGCCAGGGTGTCATCGTCAGCGGCGCCATCACTGTCACCCTCGAAGGATTCACCGTGACCAACGGCGTGGCGCCAATCCAGGGCGCCGGGCTGTACGCCAAGAACGCCTACCTGACGTTGCGCGACATGACTTTTTACAGCAACATCATTTCGACCACGGTTACGGATGATGATGCCTATGGTGGTGGAGCGATGGTGGAGGGCGGCACACTGCAAGTGGAGGCCTGCCGGTTCTACTCCAATAGCGCTAAGTCGCTTCATGCGCCGTCGGGTGGCGGACTATTTATCTCGGGCACGTTGCAGGCGACCGTGGAGAACTCTGTCTTTCAGGACAACGACGCCTGGCACGGCAACGGGCTCTACTTCCGGGGAAGTGATGCGGGGCGGACACTACTGGTCATTCGCAACTCGCGTTTTCTGGACAATGGCTGGGGAAACAGTCCCGGCGCAGCCGACGGCGGCTACGCGGGAGCGATCAGAGTCTTTCGCGCGATCGCGCGGATAGAGGATAACTCGTTCATCCATAATCAGGCGGTGAACGGCTATGGCGCTGTCGGCGTCTCGAGCAGCGAGCTGATCCTGGCCCGCAATATCATCTCTGGCAATACCTCGTACTATGAGGCCTCCGGCCTTTGGTTGAGCGGCGTCTCTCCCTTCACATTGACCAACAACGCGATCGTCGGC
>JAUQXC010000257.1 GCA_030834825.1 Thermoflexales bacterium | reverse complement strand
CAGAAATGAAAATGCTGTTTGAGGGTTATCAGGATTTAGTTGATAAACCACGGCGTCCGGATCTGTCTTGATGCCTTTAGCGATCGCCCATTTTCCTTCCATCGCTATGACTGTTCCCCCTCCTTGTAATCCCAGTGTGCCCTGTTGTGGGACTCCATAGGCACTATTCAGTGCATAGGTGGCTGGAGTTCCTGTAGCTGGATCTCGATAAAGAATAAGTTTCCATATCATTTGTTCACAATTGGTATCGGCAGGGATCTGAGGCAACGGTCTGGTCAGATGACTGCAAGGGGTAATACCCTCAAACACCTCACGTTTTGGGGTGCCAGCCAACCCAGGAGAAGGTGCGATAGTTTGAGGAACAGCAGGGTTGCGGTCCAAGACAAAATCCCCATCTCTGGAACTAGTCGGCACAGGGGAAGGGGCGGTAGGCTGAGAGAAGAGAGTGGCGCAAGCCGTGACGGTCAACAACATCCCCACCGACAAGAGTAAATTGGAGAAGGGTTTCATAGGGCCCCCGTATCTCTAAGAAGTAGCATTCTACGAAGATATACCCCACTCACCCACGATTGGTTCCCAGCTATCTCCAAGAAGGAGCGTCCCACAACTGGCTGCAAGCTCTTGACAGATTGCTGTCAGGGCCAACGTCTGCCGAGACATTGTGGTGCTCAGTTAGAGTACGTCACGATGTGACGGATTTACCAACCCGCAGATACAGCGGGCAGCGCACGGTTCGATTGAACCAGGTGCCCCAGGCGGTCTCAAATTCTGCCTGCTTTGTGTCGAGGGGATCGACGCCGTGTGCTTCCTTGTATTTCTGCGCCGCCGACCAGCTGTTCAAGTAACCAAAGAGATCATTCAGCGACCACACGGCCTCTACCGTAAACTGCGGGGCCGCAACTTCTTCGAATGGGAAGGGCAGCGTCCGATAGTGCTGATCCACCCAGCGGATCTGCGGCGGCCAGAATTCGCCTAGCACAGCATGATAGTATGACTCCATCACGCGATCGACTTCCGGTATGATCTCGGTCAGGTTATAGCACCAGACAGCAAGAACCCCATGGGGCTTCAACACTCTCCGGGCTTCCGCATAAAACCGATCGAGATCGAACCAGTGCACGGCCTGCGCGACGGTGATCAGATCGATTGAACGATCGTCAAGCCCAGTGCGTTCAGCCGTTGTCACGCGATACGTCACGCGCTCGTGGGGCACGGCTAATTCGATCTGCTGTGCGCTGGGATCGGTGGCGATGATCGATTGGAAGTGCCGGGCCAGCCCGATCGCCGCCTGCCCGTTGCCAGTGCCCACGTCCCACGCGCGATCGTGCGCCGGCGTGAGCGACGCGAGATATTCGTACAACGCCATTAGGTACAACGGGCGGTAGCGGGCATAATCGCTGGCTTGCTGGGAGAAGTGATCGGGGAATGCTTCGCGCATTACGAAATGAGAGTTAAACCGAGAGATCGTTACTTGTGTGTTGAGCCGTTCATTCTGCCACAGACTGCAGAACACGTTGATAAAGGTCAACGTTAATCCAAAAGCCAGCTTTAGCGATCAAGTTGTCCACGATCGGCTTGACAGCGGGGATTAGACCGCACCGTTTGGCCTCTACTAAAGCACCAAGCAACCCGATGTAAACGAGCCCAAGTCGGGTGGCAATGGCGCGTCCCTTGCGTTCATCAATGAGCAACAGATCAGCTTTAAGTTCCAACGCTAGGGCAACTGCTTCGGCCTCGCCGCGATCCAACTCCAGCTTGAGAACATCAGCCAACGCCTGATTTTGCACGCGACGCGTCTCGATCCAGCTGGCCGTTTTCACTTCGGCTGCGCCAGGTTGGCCAGCACCTGCAATCACAATCTCATCATAGATGGCTTGCGGGATGATCACACGGTCATATAACTGCCGCAGCAGATCGAGTTGACCTACTGCGGCAAGGTTGATGAGCGGAGAGGTGTCGCTAACAATGATCATATTCGCCCGGTCTCGCGCAGTGTTTTGAGATCGGCCTCAAAATCCGCCACATCATAGTGCAGTGGTATGCGGCGGCTGGCTAACAAGAATTGAAACTGAAGCTGGCTCACCTCGGCCAACTCACTGGCTTGTCCCAGGGTCAATTTGCCCTGCTCGTAGAGCAGCAGGGCGACTTCTTGCAACAGCTCACTGCCGCTGATGTGGGCGCTCTGCAGAATTTCATCTGGTATGACCACGCTCATGACAATTGGCCCCCTTCTCCAAAGTACGTTTTAAGTGTAGCCTGATTGAATGTCACGTCAAGCTGCTGGGGGAACGATCTTCCGCCACGCGCCCAGCACCCAACCCTCGGCGCGGCGCTCTTCGCGCCTGCGCTGCTGCTCGATGATCTCCTGCACGTGGCCGAGCTTCTCTTCGATCGCGGCCGCCAGCCATAAGCGGCCTTTCTCGGCGGTGGCGTGTGTCGCTGCACCGTACGCACCACTGATGGTGTCGTCCGTCCACGGTGGATTGGCGATCAGTGCGCCGCCTTCAATCCAGTCCATGTAGTAATTGGGCGTGGCGATGAAATCCACGTCATCGACGGCGCGTTCCAGGTGCACCAGCTCGGGGCGAAGATGCAGGATGTAGCTCGTTTCCAGTTCGCAGGCGTGGCCCATACCACCGATCTGCGACGTGCGATACTGCGTCAATTCAGCGCTCGTGGTGTGTAGGAACGATGTCGCCACGAACATCTCCGGCCAGCGCTCGCCGCAGAACTTGGTGACATTGACGAGGAAACTGTGATTGCCGCCATGTCCGTTGACGAGGTAGGCCATGCGTAAGCCGCGTTTATGCAGCCGCCCGACGATGGCCACCCAGAAATCCTCCCACGCGCGTGGATCGATCGTGACGGTGCCGGGATACTGGCGGCGGTGCATGGAGACGCCGTAAGGAAACGTGGGCAGCCGAAAGATGGTGTCGGGCATCCTTGCTTCGACACCACGCGCAATCGCGTCGATGATCAACGTGTCGGTATTGAGCGGCAGGTGAAAGGCGTGCTGCTCGGTGTGGCCGGTGGCGATGAGGGCGAGGCAGTCAGAGGTAGCCTCCCGGAGGTTTTGAAACCTCCGGGAGGTTTTGATCACCCTCACGTTGGTGAACCCATCTTCTTCGATGCCGGCGACGAGTGAATCGATCACGGGCTTGAACAGCTGGCGATCGACGGCCAGCGCACTGCCCTCAAAGCCGAACGGCACGCTGGGAAACACGCAGATCCGCTCGGGCGCGGCGCGCTCTTCGCTCGCGGAAGCCGATCGGGCTTGCCGTTGAACGCGCTTGATCAGATCGGCTTCCGTCACGTCGCCCAACGGAATCACGATCGGAATATCGCGTGGCAGCGCAGCGACTTCGGGAAAGGTGAGATTCTCGTACTGAATGATTTCGGTCATCAGGCCTCCAGCGGGATCGGAACGAACTCGCCCTGACAGGGATTGCCGTAGCAATACCACAACGTGCGCGTCTGCACCTCGAGGAGATAGGCGCTGATGGTGACGCTTTGTTCCAACAGCGGCACGTCTTCGACGTGGCTGCAAATGCTGTAAGGATGATTGACGTGATCGGAAAGAATGCGTTGCACGTCGGCCCGGGTGACCGCGCCGCGCCGCACGAACTGCCGCGCTAGATGTTCGGCGCGATTGGCGCGCACATGCGAGCCAATGAGTTGATCAGGTTGATCTTCGAGATCGCGCAGCCGCGGGGACAGATAGTTGTTGGCGTGCGCCAGATAGCCCTTGCGCCCGTACAGCAGATCAAATTGGCGGGCAGTCGTTTCCAGGTTGTAGAGTTCGCCGTTCTCGTCGGCCAGCAGGTGATTGTAACCGGCGGCCCGGCGCGGATGCAGCGCCCGCTCGATGGCTTCGCTCATCCGGAGCGCAGTCAAGACGTGCCGTCCGACAAAGACCCGGGGCAGGCCCAGGCGGGCGTCGGTGGGATACATCGAGTTGATGCACTGCGCGAGACCGGCGCCATTCAATCCCACATTTGCCAGCAGGCCGCCATACACCGCAGCGATGAAGGGCACTTCGTCGTCGGGCTGGACGCGCACCACGTATTGCCACTCCCGATCGATCGGCAGCCAGTCTTCGGTGTGACCCAGCAGCGTGTGCTGCTCCTGCGTATGTTCAGGTGCAAAGGCGACGACGGTGCATTTCTCGAATAACAGATCGCTCGTCAGTTCCTCGAAGCAGTTACAGATCAATAGATCGTCAAACGCTACGCCCGACCCCTCCGCCAGACCTTGCAGCTCGCTCAAATATTGCGGCACGGCAGCTTCGATGAACGGCAGGTACTGGCGCGTCTGCCGGGCAGCCTGCTCCCATGTCAATTTGAGATGCGGCGCTTGCTCAAAGAGCAGCTGATAATTGCGCACCATGCCCGCGATGCGGTCAGGCACCGCGCGCCCGATCGCTATTCCGATATCCTGATGCGTACCCTTGGCTTCGACAACGGGGACAGGTGTCATTTCAAATAGATGCCGGTCGGATCGAGTTCTTCGCGCAGCAGGCGCAGCTCTTCGTCGGTGGGCGGCTCGGTCGTTGTGAGATCGTCCGCCACCTTCAACTTCCAGCCCGTGTTCTTGAGTGCTTGCTCGACGGTGGCGCCGGGATGAAGTGCGGTCAAGATCAATTCGCCGTTTTCGTCGGGCGCGAGCATGCCCAGATCGGTGACGACGGCTTGTGGTCCGCCGCCGCGCAGGCCTTTCGCTTCACGTTCTTTACGTCCCGACAAGAATCCAGCACTCGTGATGAAGTCACACTTTTCCGGAAAGCGGCGCGCTTGATGAGGGGTGAGGCAGTAAATACGATTGGCCCACGCAGCGATCTCGGCGGCACCGCCGCTGCCGGGCAGGCGCACCTTCGGCTTGGCATACGGTCCGATCACCGTGGCATTGATGTTGCCAAACCGATCGATCTGCGCGCCCCCCAGAAAACCCACGTCGATCTTGCCGTTCTGCAAGTAGTAGGCAAAGATTTCGAACATGGAACAGATCGACGCCGCGCCGCTGACCAGGCAGGGATCGCCGATGGAGAGCGGCAAGTGGCTCGGCTGCGCACCGATTACACCTGCTTCATAGATCAGGTTCATCGTCGGCGCGTGCGTGCGGCGCGCCAGATTGCAGGCCAGATTCGGCTGGCCAATGCCGACGAAAACCACGTCGCCGTCACGCAATAAGCGTGCCGCGGCAACAACCATCATTTCAGAGGAGGAGTAGTTAGTCATTTTGATGCTTCCAATCCAGCATTGAGTTTAGAGAGAAGATTTGAGCCTTCCGTGCAGTATTTCTTGACGTCTGACCATTTTACGGGTTGCAGCAGCTGCAATTCGTGGGGGTCATTTTCCGCATCCGCAAAATACTGGAGAGCATATGCCAGATGCACGGTGAAATCGGGCCGATCAAAGTACTTCCTGGGCAGAAGTTCAAACAATAGCTTAAACGGCGCGATTTTGCGCAGACAGTAGAGATCAACGAAATCGCGTCGTGTGCCACGATCCTTGATGGCCGACAGTTTCATCAAGGCGATGTCTGTCGGTTGAGCCAGGCGCAAGCCATTGACCTCTATCGGCGAGAATAACAACGGGTGATGCTGGTAAATAAAACTGACTTCGACGCCCAGGATGGTGGCGTACAGTTGTTCATCTTGTTCACTTTTGATAGTCGTCGGTGTGATGTTTTGTAAACGATGTGCCAGCGCCGAGCGTTCAGCCATACCCAGCGCGTTAAGCGTAGAGAAGAAATCCAAATCATACGAAATGCGATGACCCAATTGCAGGGCGAGAGCTGTACCACCTGCCAGATAGAACTCGGACGACATAGGCAACATCGCCAAAGCATCAAACGTGCGACGGGTATTGGGTGCCAGTGCATTCCAAGAAATCATGGTCATTTGATTCTCTCCCATGGTGGAACCGTGTAGCGTTTGATGCCCAGCATATTGCGCCAATAATTGAAGGCTCGTTTGTCCAGGCGGCGATAGCCGTGCGAGCGCACCCACTTTGCGATCTCACGTTTGCCGTAAGTATCGAGCAACCAGCGAATCTCTACCCACGATCCGCGATTGAGAATTCGCTCCAAGATGACTCCAGCGTATTTATCTGGATTCATACGTGCAAAATCATATTCAGGAAACAACCACTGACTGGATTGCGGCAGGCCGTTCTCGGCGAGTTCGATGGGCATGCTTCTGCTCAATTCTGGCTGAAGGGCCATTCCTCGTCATTGGGCGGTGTGCCCAAGAGATCATTTTCCTGCTGCCGCGCGGCAGCTCGCTCGTCCAGGATGCGGAGGTATTCCTCCTGGCCTTCCGGATCGAATTCGTCCAGCAAGGACCGGCCGCCATCATCGACGAACCAATGGTGCCGTTCTTCTCCGCCGAGGAGCGCTTCGATCTCGTGCAGCTCTTGCGTCAATTCGTCATCGTCGGGCGACGGCGGCGGCAACACATTCGGCTCATCCAGCTGTTCACGCCGCATCACCTCGCGCGGTGCGGAACCGTGTAGATCGCGCTGGGGTGCGAACAACCAGTCGCGGATGATTTGATCGATGTGGTTGTATTCGGCTTCGACACTTGTCTGGCGCAATGCCGCCAGTTCTTCAGCAGCGCATTGCTGGACATGCCTGACTAACTGCTGATACAGTGCACAAGCTTGATAAGGCTCCGACATGCCGGCGCTCCTTATACTCGTCACGCGTTAGTATCTTCCGTAATTCACCGGTTCGCTCAACGCCAC
>JAUQXC010000256.1 GCA_030834825.1 Thermoflexales bacterium | reverse complement strand
ATCGATCTGGGAACGGATATTTTGCCGGCGCTGGCCTTGGGGGTAGAAAAGCCAGAGCCGCGTGTGATGCAGCGCAAGCCGCGACAGCGCCACGCGCCGTTAGTGACGAATCGATTGGTGGCGCGCGCTATTGCTTTGGGTCTCATTGAGACGGTCTTGTGCTTCATGGCTTATTTTGCTTTGTATCGCACTTTCGGCTACACTGGGAAAGAGCCATGGAGCGAATTTGATCCAGTTTACATTGTCGCCACAACCGTCTTCTTCCTGGGCGTCGTCGCGGCACAAATCGGCAGCGCGCTGGCCTGCCGCACCGAAGTGGATGCCGTTCATCATTTAGGTTTCTTCAGCAATCGCTATCTGTGGGTCGGATTATTCGGAATGGTGCTGATTGCGTTGGCTTTGGTCTTTGTCCCATTTTTTGCGGAACCATTCCATATGGCACCACCGCCCCCGCAGTATTGGCTAATGTTTGCCATCTTCCCACCCATTGTCTTTGGCATCGATTGGGTGCGGAAACTTATTCGACGCCGCTGGGAGCGCAGAAATGAAGTTTGAGGTAGGGCGGAGTATGCAATGAGGAGGAAAACATGCGAGTGATCATCATGGGCTGCGGGCGGGTAGGCGAACAATTGGCGGTCCTCATGTCCGAGGAGGGACATGACATCGCCGTGATTGATTATGAGGCGCATGCCCTGGCGCGTCTGGGGCCGAATTTCAAAGGCCGCCGCGTGCGAGGCGTGGGCTTCGATCGAGATGTGCTGCTACGCGCCGGGATCGAAGAGGCTGATGGTTTTGCGGCGATGAGCTCATCGGATAATGCCAACGTCGTGGCCGCCCGTATCGCGCGCACGATCTTTCGTGTGCCACACGTCGTGGCCCGCTTGTTTGAACCGGAACGTGCTGAGGTCTATCAGCGGCTAGGCCTGGTCACGATTTCCTCCACTACCTGGGGCGCGGAACGCACGCGGGAACTACTGACGCACGCCGAACTTGATGCTGTACGTTCGTTTGGCACAGGCGAAGTGCAGCTGCTGGAGATCGAAATCCCCGAACGATTAGTGGGACATACGGTGCGCGATCTATTGGTGCCAGGTGAGGTGGCCGTAATTACGATCACGCGTGGTGGCAGAGCACTGCTACCGATGTCGGGTACAATCTTCCGAGCTGATGATGTGGTACATTTGGCGGTGTCGTCAGATGCCATGGGGCGTGTGGAGCGACTGTTGGGCATCGGGGAAGGAGGTTAGGCGATGTTTGTCATTATTGTGGGTGGCGGCAAGACCGGATCAAGCGTGGCCGAGTTACTGTTAAAGGAAAAACATCGCGCGGTTGTCATCGAGCATCGCCCCGATATTATCGATCGGTTGAGACAAGAACTGCCACCTGAATGTGTAGTCGAAGGTGACGCCAGCTTGCCAAGTGTGCTAGAAGAGGTGGGTATCGCCGAGGCGAACGTAGTGGCGGCTGTGACTGGTGAAGACGAGGCGAACCTGGTCGTGTGCACGCTGGCGCGCTTTGAATATAATGTGCCCCGTATCATTGCCCGCGTCAACAATCCTAAGAATGCCTGGTTATTCTCACCAGAGATGGGGGTCGATGTAGCGTTAAACGAAGCCGACATGATGGCGCATCTGGTGGCCGAAGAAATGTCGCTGGGCGACATGATGACCTTATTGAAATTCCGTAAGGGGCAGTATGCGCTGGTGGAGGAGAAGGTGCACCCCATGGCGTTGGCGGCCGGCAAGGCGATCCGCGATTTGATGTTACCGCCGCAATGTGTGCTCGCCGCCATCATTCGCAAAGGTGAGCTGATTATCCCGAAGGGCGAGGTGACCTTACAACCGGCCGATGAGATCATCGCCTTGGTGCACAGCAGCGAGGCAGCGACACTGGCTTCCCTCCTGGGGCCTGTTCACTAAAAAAACGTGAATAACCAACAACCGAATACGCGCCGGCCGGTGAAAGGCTGGTTTGTGCAGTGGCTTTATGACCGTAGTCATGGTTAACCGTGACTGCGGTCACGTTTATATCGGTTGCGGTTGATGACGCTCTGCACTTACAGCGGGACGACAAATGCGCTAAAGTGATGCCGGTTGAGCGTGTGTCTTGCAACACTCACCTGGCAGGGATGCCGCGGGCGCAAGTGCCAGCCCGTGGGTGTTAAGTCGGGACGGGCAGCATCTGAATTTATGATTCCTGAGGAAGCGCAATGAAGAAAAAACGTGTATGGATGGTGGTGGGCATCGTCCTGGTATTGGCCGCGGTGGGCCTGGTGTTAACGCGTGCCACGGCTCCGGCGACCAGTGCCCAGGGGATCAACACCCAGCTGGGCCGCGTGACACAGGCGACCCTGTCACGAACAGTCGATTCATCGGGCAGCGTCGCGCCTGCCTCCGAAGTGACACTGTCGTTTGGCACAGCGGGCACGGTGAGCAAAGTCAATGTCCGGCCGAGCGATCGCGTGAAGCAGGGCGAGGTGCTGGCCGAACTGGACACGAGCGATATCGCACTGCAAGTAGCGCAACAAGAACAAGCCTATTTGATTCAACAGGCCAACTACAGCATGACGCTTCAACCTGATCCGGCGGAGGTCGCCGCCGCCGAGATCTCCCTCGCCAACGCCACGGCGGCCTACCATTTGGCGCAGCAAAAATATGCCGTGAACAGCACCGATCAAGTCGCGATCAGTTGCAACAACGTCGACAGCGCCAAACGAACTTACGATGATGCAGTGACGGCTTACAATAACTACCTGTCCAACTGGCGCGTGCAAGTGACCGGCTCCGCTGAAATTTCTCCGCAGAAGGCGCAGTTGGATCGCGCGCAAGCGGCCTACAATCAAGCCGTGATTAACTGCAAACTCGCCAAGGATAACATCACCGATAGCAATGTGAAGTCGGCGTTGGCCCAGCTGGAGCAGGCAAAGGTGACGTTGGATAACCTTCAGCACCCTTCCGAACGCACGGTGCTGGCAGCGCAAGTGCAGTTGGATCAGGCGCGCCTGGCGCTGGATCAGGCGCGACAACAGTTGATCGACGCCCAAATCATGGCGCCTTTCGACGGCGTCGTGACACAAATCACTGCACAGGTGGGTGGTTCAGGTGGAGCCAACCCGGCGGTCATGCTGGCTGACACGAACCAGTATCACGTCGATGTGTTGATTGACGAGACTGAGGTTGGCCAGGTGCAGGTGGGCCAGAAAGCCGAGATCACGTTCGATGCGCTGCCCCAAGGAAGTGTAACCGGCGTGGTGGCCCGGATCGATCCGGCGGGAACGATCAATCAGGGCGTGGTGTATTATTTGACGCGCGTCAACCTGGATCCAACTGCTGAACCTCTGCTGCTCGATATGACGGCCAACATCCGAATCATCATCGACACACACGAAAATGTGTTGGCCGTGCCCGGTGGTGCCATTCGCTCTGATCCGCAAGGTGGCTATTACGTGAACGTCGTCGACGCCAACGGCGAGGCACAGCGCGTGGATGTCACAGCCGGTTACACCGATGGCGATTTGACCGAAGTCTCCGGCAATTTGCAGCGGGGCCAGTCAGTTTATCTCAGCGAGCCACCGGCTCAGGCGCAACAGGGCCTGGGCCTCTTTGGCATGCGCGCGGGCGGCCGATAGGGAAGGAGATAGCATGAAGAAGAAACGTACCTGGATCATTATGATCGTGTTGGTCGCCCTCATCGGCGGTGGGTTCTATTTGGCCACCCGCCCGGCCGATGGGCAGGCTTTATTGAATCAGATCATGGCCAATGCGCAGACGGCGCAGGTCGTCCGCACCACTCTCTCGAATTCGGTTGAATCAAGCGGCAGCATCATTCCTGAAGCACAGGTGCAACTGGCGTTTGGTACGTCAGGCACCGTGGCGCAAGTGCAGGTTGCCGTCGGCGATCAAGTGAAGCAGGGCGAGGTGCTGGCGGCGTTGGACTCGACCGATCTTCAAGCCAAGGTTACCCAGGCTGAGCAGTCGTACATGTTGCAACAACTCACCTACAGCAATACGCTCGAGGCCGATCCCTCACAGGTGGCAGTCGCGCAGGCGTCTTATCAAAGCGCGCTGGCGTCCTACACTGCGGCGCAGCGCGATTACAACAACCTGGCTGAGAAACAGCTGGTGCAATGCTCCCAGCTGACGACGGCGAAGAACAATCTCGATCGGGCGCAGACCGCTTACGATCGGTTGGCCAACGATCATCAGGCTCAGAATTATCTCAACAGCGACTGGGGCCCTTTTCAAGGCGTGGTCAACAACCTGACCAATGCGCGGGAGGCCTATGCGCTGGCCGTCGCCAACTGCAATATTACCAAGACAAATCTCAACGACAGCAGCTTGAGATCGGCGCGGGCGCAGCTGCAAAGCGCTGAGCATAATTTGAACGACTTGCTTTCACCGCGCACCGAAAAACAGATTCAGGCCAAAGCGCAATTGGAACAAGCACGGTTGTCGCTGGAGCAGGCCAAGCGAAATCTGGCAAAAACGCAAGTGGTGGCGCCGTTCGACGGTGTGATCACGGCGGTCAACATTGAGGCGGGCGGTGCGAGCGGATCGGATGCCGCGATCGAGATCGCCGATGTCAGCCGGCTGCATGTCGACGTGCTGGTGGATGAAACCTTGATCACTCAAGTGCAGCCAGGTCAAAAAGTTCGCTTGACCCTGGATGCGCTGCTGGACGCGACCTTGTCGGGTGAAGTCGATCGCATCGATCCGGCCGGCGTGGTGACGCAGGGTGTGGTCAATTACAACGTGCGGGTCGTTCTCGATCGGACCGAACTGCCGATCAAATTGGATATGACGGCGAATGCGGCCATTCTGGGTGAGACTCACGAGAATGTGTTGGCGGTTCCCAGTACGGCGATTCGTTCTGCTGCCGAGCAAGGTGCTTTCGGTGGTCAGGGCTTACCGGGTGGATTAGGCGGACAGGGGGGGCGGCGCACGCCGGGTGGAACAGACAACCAAGGCACCCCCGCTGGGCCTGGCGGAGCCGATAACCCAAGTGGACAAACAGAGCGGCGGCGCATGACGGGCAGCTTTGTGATGGTCCTCAAGAACGGACAGCCACGCTTGGTGCCGGTGACAACCGGCTTGACCACAGGCGATCTGACTGAAGTATCGGGTGAGCTGCAAGCAGGCGATGAAGTGCTGGTCGGTGAGTTGACGCTGCCCACCGGGATGAACGGCATGCGCCCGGGCATGATGTTCGGTGGGCCGGGCGGAGGCGGACCACAACCTGGCATGGGACAACCACCGTTCTAGCGCTGATGGCTGATGGTCGACGATTGAACTGGAGCAGCTCATGATTGAGATTGAGAATATCACCAAAGTGTATC
>JAUQXC010000255.1 GCA_030834825.1 Thermoflexales bacterium | reverse complement strand
GACGCGCTGAAAGGTTGCGCGGGCGATCTGGGCTGCTGCTTCCGCCCGATGTTGAGCAAAGAGATGGAAGCGGCGGTCGTCAAAGGCTTCTTCGACAACGAGTTCAAGCGGCTGCGTCCGGTTGCCCCCGATACGCTGGAGAAGGGCAAACGCGCGTTAGGCCGTGATGACGGCGACCCTGGCGGAGTGCGGCCAGGATCTGATCGAGGAGGGCTTCAACGCGTGTGAGATCGACGTTGATCTGATCTCCATCACATCACGCGCGGCCGTCAGGTCGCCGTCAATCGTTTTTTATGCGCCGCGGCCCCATCTGGTTTTTTCATCCTTCATCCTTGAGCCCTTGCTTCACCCCCAAACAACTTCAGCGCGATCTGTCCGAAGCCCACAATGGCCGTGCCGGGGCCCACCGCTGCTGTGATGCTCTTCGCCAGCGAGGTCATCGTTCCTTCCGCCGCAGCCGATCGGCGCGGGGGGCGCTACCACTGTCGAACTCATGCCGGAGCGGGAACCATATTTCGTGAACGGGCTCAAACGCACCAAACACCGACCGGTCTTAACTCTGGGCCAAAGTCCCGTTATTATCGCGGCCCAGTGCTTGGACGGCCAAGCGGTTTCCCAGCTGCGGAACAGCGCGTCGCGATGGGGTCGTTTCGCGTGAACACGCCATGCGAGCATCACTCGCCGGCCGGCCGCATTTCTCTCCGATCCTGACCGGGTGCTATACTCTCCACTAACAACAACCCGCCTCGCGCTGAGTCCAGCGGCCAGGCGTTGGCTAACGCGGGAGTGTCGGTCAATGCAAGGCCTAACCCGAACAAATGTCTTGCGGGTTTTTGCTTATTTACACAAAGTATGAATTGTAATAGACTGAACTAGATCAACGCGGGGGCGGTGAAGGGCCGTCCCTGCGCTTTTTCATAGCGCGCGATGTCAGCAAGTCTCACAGGAGGCGCCAGAGGGTGCATCGAACAGCCGGACGAACTGCGAGAGCAAGGGCGTCCGGCTGTTCGATTTAGGGGATAGATGGAGCGGAAAGTCGAAACACGCTTGAAAATGCCGTATCGCTTTCGCCTCATCTTGAAGAATACTCCTGCAACTTGGAAACTCGGTGAGCGAAAGCGATTTCATCTGGTTGGCAGTCTGGCTCGCTTGCAGTGAGTTTTGCACCTATTAAAAATTACCTGGACAATTACCGCGATCCCTTTGAAAGGCGAGGCCCCAGTGGCTCTATTTGAACCGGGCAGGAAGAACTCACCTGCGGCCAAGAAATGACAGAGACCAGCATGGTAATGGTTCAGGTAATTAGCACCAGACTTCCATCAGGGAAAGGAGGTGACCAGAGTGAACTGCAATTGCCCTGTTCGATATTGTTTCCCCGGGTGTGCCGTGATGTGTGCCGCCATTTGCCTGGCGACCGGTGGGACGGGCTCAGCACTCGGAGGTGCCGCTGGAATCGGAACGGCTATAGGCGCCGCGATTACGGGAGCCTATGGGTAACGGCTCAGTTATCTTGTGACTCGCCGCTGAGAAGATGTGATTGAATGTGTGAGTTCTTCCTGCTCTCCACGTATTTTCCACTGAACCAAATCGAGATAGCAAGTGTCCCGGAAAGCGACGGGCGAACCTCCCCAAGCTTCACGGGTTAGCTGGCACTTGGCTGAGACAGGGGAGACCGAACATTTACTAAAGGTCGGAGGATGACCATGAAAAAGTTGGGGGTGGTGCCATTTCAAAGCTGGAAAGGGAATCACTACCTTTACGATGATTGCACAGGGGCGATCATTCCTTCCTCTCCGTTACTCGAGTTGGCCCTCCAGGCCCATGCTCAAGAGCCCTTGGAAAAGGTCATCCAGGAATTGAGCCTGGAGCATGACCCGGCAGAGGTGCAGCTTACCTGTGACTTGATCAAACTTTTGGAAGAGAGCTGGGGGGCCTTTTATCGCAGCGCTCAATGGCAGGGCCAGGCTTTTCCTTTGTTTGACTTTCCTCAGGTGGAAATGCAACAGCATATCTTGTCGAACGTGATGCAATTGGTTCTAATTGTGTCCGAGAATTGTAACTTGCGCTGCCGATACTGTTTTTTCTCCGACCAGTACCCTCTGACTCGGCCACGAACTTTGAAAACCATGTCCTTCGAGACGGCGTGTCGGGCCGTGGACCATTTTTTCTCACTCGCGTCTTTCTTGATTCGTCGAACTCCTGGCAAAAAACTGGCCATCACCTTCTATGGCGGCGAGCCACTCTTGGCCCTGAAGTTGTTGCACCAGATAGTTCCTTATATCAAGGAACATGCACCTTGCGAGATTGTGTTCAATATCTCAACGAATGCCACGTTGTTGGACCGAGAAGCCGCCGAGTTTTTGATCCAGAATGGCTTCAACATCGCCTACAGCCTGGATGGCCCTGAAGTTGAACACGACCGCAATCGTGTTTTTTCCAACGAGACGGGATCCTTTAGAGAAGTTTGGCATAATCTTCAAGAGCTCAAGCATCGATATCCCGACTTTCACCATCTTTTATTCCTAAGCGTTTTTGACTGGCGAACCGATCTGCAGGCCGTCGCTCGATTTTTCCAAGAGCAGGGCGACGACCTAGCTATGGCAGGCTTTGTCAACCCCGTAAACCCAGCGGGCACGAATTACTATCAGCAATTTACATCCGCCGATCGCACCCGGTTCTTGGCGCAAAGAGATGCGTTGTGGCATGACTATGCCCAAAGCAAAATACACGATGCCGCCCTGTCTCCGTTCACTCGTTGTCTGTTCGACCTGGTCATGGCCAAAATCTTTTTCCGCCCGCGCTCAAACGATGCGCGGTTTCCGCCCTTCCCGATAGGCGGCAACTGCATCCCAGGGATGAAGCTGGCCGTTCATCCCGATGGTGCACTCCATATCTGCGAGCGGGTAAACGGCACGGCCCCGATTGGTCATCTGGACACAGGTCTCGAGCTCGATAAAATCGAAGCGATCATTCGCGAGTACAATCAACAGATAACGGTTAACTGCTTTGATTGCACCATGTCGAAACTGTGCTCTCTCTGTTTCTCCCTCTCTAACACCGAGAAATCCTTTCAAATCCCCTCTGGTTACTGTGAAAATGTCAGAATGAGCAATCTAGAATCTCTTCAGGCCTACTGTTCGATATTGGAGGAGAACCCTCACGCTTTCGATGATCTTGACCAGATCATGTTAGGCAACTGGATGTTGAACCTTTAGAGATGAAAGTGATCCCAGAAAGTTATCACGAAGGAGTCCAAAGTGAATAAGCGTTACTTTCGTCTGTTTCCTCACTGTGAACTGGTTCTGGGGCCGCGCAGAGCCGTGGTTTATGACTTGGGCCGAGGACAATGGTTCCATCTCGATGAACTCCAGCGTTCTATCCTCGACCAATGTGAACGAAATATCCCAGTGAAAGAGATTACGCGCGCAACGCCCGAGCAGGTCGAGCGCACTTTGGAAGAGGTAACGCAATTGCGGCTGGGGATGCCTTACGATGGCCCCCTCTATGTCGAAAAGCTGAAACTGAGCTCGTCGTTTGAGCTACCAGGGCTGCTTGAACCCCCACCCATCCTTGCCCGCGCATATCTCCAGATTACGACAGAGTGTAATCTGGCCTGCAAGTTCTGTGATCAATCAGCTTTTATACCCTGGTTAGGGTGCAACGCGTGCATACGTTGGCCTTCGGTTGCCAGCCGGCAGTTCATAGATCCGGCCAGCCTCGATCAGGTCATTGATGGATTGATGGCCCTGGAGGTCATGAACCTCCAACTTTCGGGAGGCAACCCTCTGCTTCATGCAGACATTATTCAGCGTGTGGTGGAACGAGTCAGGGGACAAGAGCGCTTTTCGGTAGGCATTACCATCCAAACCAACGGCACAGGCTTGAGCAACGATTTTCTTCACTATGCCGTTGAGCGCGGGATCGGGTTCAGTTTCAGTGTGTTCGGCGAGAGCCCGGGTGACTATCAACAGGTATGTGGCAACGCGGCCGCTGTTGATGAGGTACATGCGGCAATTCGTAAATGCCAGGAGCAGACTATTCCTTTC
>JAUQXC010000254.1 GCA_030834825.1 Thermoflexales bacterium | reverse complement strand
TGGTGGGCAGCCTCAATGTGCCAACACAACCTACGCTGACCCTCACTCAAGTGCAGCTGCGCCCGATTGCCGCACAACCGGCCAGCGCGACACTGCCGGAAATCACCATACCGAAAACGGCCATCATTGCCCTCATCCCATACGACGAGGCCAGCACTCGATCGGCCGCGGCCCAAATGCCGGGCAGCAGTCAACGGGCTGTAATCTATGCCGGCCCCTATCTGCTGCGCGCAGCGTTTCGCCTCGCCAGTGAGATGCACATGCGCATCCTGTTCGGTGCTTCGGCGGGGGTCATGCTCGCGGTTAGTGAGGCGACCATCACCTGTTTGAAGGCCGGGAGTACATTTCCAGAGCAGACTGCGCAGGTGGTCATCGTCAATAAAAATTGCGTGCAGGCCTATCACCCCGCGACTTAATTCGGCTGTTCGCTTTCCCACTTCATGATCTGTATCATACCTCCAGCACACCTCGCGTGTTACCATGCACGCGAGGTGTAGGCATGAAACTTCGCATCCCCATTGTGTTGTGTGTTGTCGTCGCTTTGTTTGCCGCCTTGTGGGCGGCGCTGGTTCGCGTGGGCTGGCAGCTGCCCGCCTTACCCACCCCCATTGCCGGTCAACATGGCGCGCTGATGATCTCTGCTTTTCTCGGCACGTTGATCGGCCTTGAACGCGCCGTGGCTTTGCGCAAGAATTGGGCCTATCTCACTCCAGCGTTTTCTGCAGTGGGTGGATTAGCGTTGATGGTGGGCCTGCCCGCTGAGATCGGACGTGGTCTGATCGCCCTCGGTTCGTTAGGTCTGGGGTTCGTCTTTGGCTTTATCTATCGCCGGCATCCCACCGCCGATGTCGTGACGATGGCGCTGGGTGCAGGAATGTGGCTCGTGGGCAATTTGATCTGGTTAGGGGGCGAATCGATCTATCGTGCGGTGCCGTGGTGGGCGGGTTTCCTGATCCTGACGATCTGCGGCGAACGGCTGGAGCTATCGCGTGTCTTGTGGTTGAAACCGTCCACGCGCACCTGGTTCAAGGTGGTGGTGGGTGTTTTCTCGATCGGCTTACTCGTCTCACTGTTTTCCTTCGATCTCGGTCTGCGTCTGGCGGGGGTAGGGTTGATCCTGCTGGGGGGCTGGCTGTTGCGTTTTGATATTGCCCGCCACACGATCAAGAAGAGCGGCCTGACGCGCTACATCGCGGTTTGTTTGCTACCGGGCTACGTGTGGTTGATGGTGGCGGGCGGCTTGTGGCTGGCCGTGGGGCGTCCGGCCTCCAACCTGATCATGGATGCGATGCTGCACACGATCTTTCTGGGCTTCGTCTTCTCGATGATCTTCGGCCACGCGCCGATCATCCTGCCGGCGATCTTGCCGGTGGATCTCACCTACCGATCGATTTTCTACGCTCCGCTCATCCTGATGCAGAGCACGTTGGTTGTGCGCGTCATCGCCGACCTGATGTCAGACCTCACCTTACGCCAGTGGGCCGGTTTGTTTAATGTGCTGGCAATTTTGCTCTTCCTCGGAGTGATGATCCTGTCAGCCAGACGTCGCTCGCCAGAGCGTCACGCCGTGGTTGTGTAGGAGCGCCTATGTCTGCCCGTTGGCAAATCTTTCATCTCTCCCAACTTGCACGCTACGATGAACTCCCGCTGACGAATGTGCCGCTGTTTTCTGAAGAGGATTTCAGCGGCTGCATATTAGGCTTTTTGCCGGGACAAGAACTCCCCCTGCATGCCCATGCCCATGAGCATGAAGTCTTCGATGTGCTGCAGGGACAGGGTACAATGTACTTGGACGGCACGGCCATCGAATTGAAAGCCGGCGCTGCGGTCTTTGTGCCTGCCGGCGTACAACATGGCTTTAAAAACACCGGCACTGATCGCTGGCTGGTCAGGGCCACCATTCAACAACGCACATATGCCCGGCACGCGATCCGCCGTGCCATCGCCAAACGTTTGGGTCGTGCCCGGGGTTAAATCCGACCTGACAAACAACCATGCCGCGTTTGACTCGTTACTTCATCAAAACCGCTCTGTTGTATCTGGCCCTCGCATTAGTGTTGGGGCTGCTGCTGGCAGCCCGCGCTGCCTTCGACTTGCCCGCTGAATTCGCCGCTTTCTCTCCCGTCTTCTTTCATGTACTCATGGTGGGCTGGGCGGCCCAGCTGATCTTTGGCATGTTGTTCTGGATGCTGCCCAAGTATTCCAAAGAGCAACCGCGCGGCAATGAGCCGCTGGCCTGGTCGGCCTATATTTTGATCAATGTCGGGCTCGTCCTGCGGATCATTGGCGAACCGATGAATACGGTGCAAGCGGAGTGGAACTTGGGCTGGTTACTCGTCGTCTCGGCGGTGTTGCAGCTGATCGGGGGCTGGGCGTTCATTCTCACTGCCTGGTCACGCGTGAAGGAACGCTGAGATGACGCGCTTGAGCGTGTGGACCGTGCGGACGGCATTGCTGTATCTGGGCCTCGGCTTCTTGCTTGGCGCATTGATGCTGCTACAAAAAGGCCTGCCGCTCGATCCCGGCCTGCTGCGCTTGCTGCCCTTGCATGTGGAGTTTGTCCTGTTGGGCTGGACCCTTCAGCTCGCCATGGGGATCGCTTTTTGGATCTTGCCACGCTTCAGCCAGGAGCCGCGCTATGGCAGTCTGCGGCTGGGATGGTCGGCCTACCTCTTATTGAATGTGGGCGTTCTATGCGCTGGAACAGGACAGTGGCTGGGAATATCCCCCGCGGTGTTCTTGCTTGGACGTCTGGCAGAACTGCTGGCGTGTCTTTGCTTTGTGCTGCATGCTTGGCCGCGCGTGAAACCAACGGGCGGCTAAAGCTAATCGCTGGTGGTGAGTATACACCAGGGCCTTTGTGTTGGAAGATGCAAAGGCCCTGGTGTTTTATTCCACTTTCTCGTGAAGGGAAAGTGACGCAACCTGATGCAGATCATACCCGGCGCATCATATCAGCACTATACTAGGCCCAGTGTATGACCGGCGTTTTGATCGTACGGTCTGCCATCTAAGGAGGAGACATGAAGCACAGACTTTTCGGCTGGCTAGTGCTTGCCGTGTTAATGATTGTCATGAGTGGTTGCGCTACATTGACGGCCCCAGTTGTTTCTGCACAGGTTGCTGCTCAAGAGACGGCTCAGACACCTAATTATGCGGATGTGACGCCGCCAGCCTATCCCCTGCATCAAACGTACAATCCAGTGTTGCCGCCTGCGACGAGTAATCCGGTCAAAGAAATTACGTTGCGTGTCAAAAATGTGACGACCGATATTGCACCTGACGTGCCAGTTGATCTATGGCTGTTTGAAGACACCGCCCCCGGTCCGGTCCTGCACGTGAACCTGGGTGATACGGTCAAATTCACGCTGGTCAACGAGGGAACGCTCGAGCACTCAATCGATTTCCACGCCGCACAAACGCCGTGGAACACCAATTACGTGTCCATCAGACCGGGCGAGGAACTGTCCTTCGAATGGAAGGCAAACTACCCCGGAGTTTTCATGTACCACTGTGGCACACCGCCGGTGGGCCATCACATTGCTAATGGGATGTACGGCGCGATCATCGTTTCTGCGCCGGATCTCAAGCCGGTAGACAAAGAATACGTGTTGGTTCAAAGCGAATTCTATGTGACCAAAGGGAAGGATGGTCTTTACCATACCGATGGTACGAAGATGAACAGCGTGCAGCCTGATTACGTGGTCTTCAATGGCTATGCCAATCAGTACAAGGACGCGCCGTTGACGGCTGAGCCAGGACAGCATGTGCGTTTGTGGGTGCTCAATGCCGGGCCGACGACGTTTTCAGCATTTCATGTGATTGGGGCCGTGTTCGATACGGCCTATGCAGATGGCCATCCCCAAAATGGCCAGCAGGGCATGCAGACGGTGACTATTCCGCCGGGCGGCGGGTATATGGTGGAACTGACCTTTCCTGACGCCGGTCTCTATCCGTTCGTGACGCACTCGTTTGCCTACACCGGGAAGGGCGCGTTGGGGTTGATCAAAGTTGGCGACGGCGGAGGGGCCACCGCTACGACGGACATGTCACACTGAGGTCTTGCGAAATAGGCGGTATACGGCCAGAACGGATCGGTGGATCTGCTCTGGCCTATTTTTGCGGCTTGACAAATGAACTTTTTTGTATAAAATATGAACTATGAGTTCACAATCGATCGACCTCACCGAGTGGAAACAGATCACCGTGCATATCCTGGAGTTTGAACAAGCCGGGCTGGTCACGCGCACCTTCCGGCGGCTCGATCCGCAGCGCCAGCAAGCGGTGCTGTCTGCGATTCTGGACGAGGCGGTTGAGAAAGGTCCGGCGGCCATCAACATCAAACAGGTGGCGGAGCGGGCCGAGGTGGCGATCGGGTCGTTGTACCAATACTTCGGCAGCCGCGAGGGTCTGCTGAACTTCGCCATCGAACTGTGCGTGAGCTACATGACTGATCTGTTTGAAACATACCACCCGCTGTTGGTAGAGCTGCCTCTCGAAGAAGGTCTAACGGTTTACCTCAGCACGGGTGTCGAGTGGAGTCAGACGCAGACCGGCATGATCCAGTTCATCACGCGCGCGGCGTATCATGGGACCCCCGAGCTAGCCGATCGGGTGGTGAAACCCATCGCGACGGCGATGCGCACGATCATACACGACATGCTGGTCAAGGCCATCGAGCGCGGTGAAGTCCGATCGGACATCGATCTGGAGGCGACGACGCGCGCGGTCAATACGGCGTTGATTGCGGTGGGCGATAGTCAACTACTGTCCTATCTGAATAACTATTTTCAAGTGACCGATAAGAAGGTCTCGGCCGAGCGCGTGACGCAAGCGCTCGTCTCTATGATCCTACAGGGGATCGGTACGACGGGTCGAGCAGCCGCCTAGTGCGTCGCCGCTTCGCGGACACGACGTGTGAGCGGAGCGCTCTATTTGCCTCAGCCTAAGAAGGTTCTGACATGTCTTCCGTGGTTTTACAAGTTGAGAATCTCACAAAGCGTTACGGCCCGGTTGTGGCCGTCAACAACCTTAGTCTGGCCGTGAACGAGGGTGAAATCTTCGGTTTTCTAGGGCCGAACGGCGCGGGCAAAACCACCTCGATCAATATGCTGTGCGGCTTGCTCAAGCCCGATGCCGGCCGCGTTCTCATCCACGATCAGCCCATCACCAATGGCGCTACCAAGGTGCAGACACGTGTCGGCGTCTGCCCGCAGAACGTGGTCGTGTGGGAACGTTTGACGTGCCTCGAACAACTGCAATTCATCGGCGAAATGTATGGGCTGCCGAGCACACTGGCTCGACAACGGGGGAGGCAGTTGTTGGAACAGCTGAATTTGGTCGAGAAGCGCGATCAGCAGGCGCACACCTTGTCCGGCGGCATGCGGCGGCGTTTGAGCTTGGCCCTGGCGCTGGTCCACGATCCCTCGATCGTGGTGCTCGACGAGCCGGAGGCCGGACTCGATCCGCAGAGCCGCATCCAGGTGCGCGAATTCATCCGCTCGCTGGCCCGGCGCAAGACGATCATTCTGACCACGCACAACATGGACGAAGCCGAGCGGGTGGCCGATCGCATCGCCATCATCGATCACGGCGAGTTGCTGGTACTGGATACGCCGGAAATGTTGAAGCGCAGTGTGGGCGAGGGGGATGTGCTCGAGATTGCATTGAACGGGCAGCCGGAGAATGGCGGGGTCCAGCGCGCGTGTGAGGAGTTGCAGCAATTGACGCCGGGTGTCTCGCTGGATGCGGCGCACAGCGCACTGACGGTGCGGGCATTGAATGTGGTGAATCTACTGCCAGCGATCATGGAAGTGCTGGCGCAGTCCGGCTTGCACTGTGGAGAAGTTCGACTGCGGGCCAATTCGCTGGAAGATGTATTCATTCAATTGACCGGGCGGAGATTGCGGGAGTAACCATCAGGCGAGGCAGCTCAATCGTCCAAAGAAGGTCAAGCATGAATATTCTTACGGTCGTAGTAGCAAGCGTGGTGTTGGTATTGAGCGCGTTGGTGGTTTTCCGCAAGGTCGCCCGGGACTATCAACAACAAGGCCGGTTGACAGGGCTATCCAGTTTTCTGGAAGTATTTATTTTCTTCTGGCATGGTGTCGGCTCGGCTTTTTTTGTCACAGCGGATTGGCAGCCGATTGAAACCCGTCACTGGATATTTTGGGTGGCGGTCAGCTGCCTGGCCATGGGTTTGGTGCTCGTGTTGATCGCCATGAGCCGGTTGGGCATGCGTCAGAGTGTCGGCCAGGATGTGTCGGGCTTACAGGTAGCGGGACTTTATCGCTATACCCGCAATCCGCAAATCGTTGCCTATGCGTTGGTCGTGATCGGCTATGCGTTGCTCTGGCCTGCGTGGTCAGGTCTGATCTGGGTCGCGATCTATGGCCTGATGGCCCATTTGATGGTCAGCACGGAGGAAGCTCATCTGCAGCGGGTCTATGGTGCAGAGTATGAGCGCTATTGCGCGCGCGTGCCGCGCTACGTGGGGCCGCTGGCCTAAGGTGGAGGGTCGCATGAAGTTGTGGAGTGTTTTTCGCAAGAGCGTGCGCGAACAGTGGCGCGATCCGTTGTCACTGAGCCTGGTGTTGATTTTTGCGCCGTTGGTGGTGTTGCTGTACCGTTTATTCTTTCCCACAGGTTCAACCACGTATCCCGTTTTGGTCCTCAATCAAGACGCCGGCGTCCGGCAAGTGGATGGACAGTTGTGGAGTGCGGGCGCCGAGCTGATCGGCGAACTAAAGAAAGTGAC
The DNA here is from genome assembly GCA_030834825.1 of Thermoflexales bacterium. GTDB lineage: Bacteria > Chloroflexota > Anaerolineae > Fen-1058 > Fen-1058 > Fen-1058. Next base: position 4,678 of record JAUQXC010000254.1, on the reverse strand, counting down.
CTATGGTGATGGCAGCCCACTGCTCCTCGTCGAACCGGTCGTCGATCGGGCAACGGGTGAAGCGCGCCTCAAGAATCGCAGCGCGCAGTTGTTGTTGATCCTGGCCCCGGAGTTTTCGCAGGCGCTGCAACCCGGTGCCGCCTCCGAGCTGGCCACGGTGACGTACGTCGGCGATCTGACGCAGCCGTACTATGCCGTGGCGGCGGTGCTGGTCAACGGCGTGTTCGAGCGGTTCGTCAAGACGGTGTTAGGGCAGCCCATGCCGATTCGGGTGACGGAGGAACCGTTGGGTGCTTCCGGCGCGCGAACGGAGTTCGAAAATTACGTGCCGGGTCTGCTGATCTTCGCGGTGATCTTGTTGGTCTTCTCGGCGCCGATGGCGGTGGCGCGCGAGGCGGAAGCGGGCACGCTGCGCCGCTTGCAGATTACACGTATGCGCTCGTTTGATTTTCTAGGCGGCGTAACATTGACGCAGGTGATGGTGGGGGTGGCGGCGCTGCTCCTGGCGCTAGGGGTGGCGCTGCTGCTGGGCTTCCGCAGTCAAGGACCGGTGTGGGCCGCAATCGCGATCGGCGTCATTGCCAGCTTCTCGGTTATTGGCGTGGGCCTCAGCGTGGCGTGTTTCTCGCGCACAGTGACACAAGCCTTCCTCATCGCCAACTTTCCGCTGGCTTTCTTCATGTTTTTCTCCGGTGCCATGTTCCCGGTGCCGCGTTTGACGCTGTTCACCATCGGCAGCCAGAGCGTGGCGCTGTTTGATGTTCTGCCAACTTCGCACGCGGTGATTGCCTTGCAGAAGATCTTTGTGTTAGGCGCGGGTCTGAACGATGTGCTCTATGAATTGCTGGCGCTGACCGTGTTGTCGGCGTTGTACTTTGCGCTGGGGGTATGGTTGTTCAAGCGGACACAGTTGCGCAGTCATTGAGAAGACCGTGAATGACGCGGGTCGATCAGTCGTCACTTTTCAGGGTGTTCCGCGCTGGCTGTGCTGCCTCGAACAGTTGCGCATTCGCCATGGCCACCGCAATCTGATCGGCCAGAATCTCCATGACTTTGGTGTCGTTTTCGTCGAAGGCGTTTAGCTCGGGGCTTTGCACATCCAGCACGCCTACCGTCTGATCGCTGATCCGGATCGGCACACTCAGCTCGGAATGGGTGGGAATCAAATCGGGATAGAAATTGACGTAGTGTGGGGCGGTGTCCACGTCCGCGGCCAACAGCCGCCGGCCCTGCTCGCCGACCCAACCCACCATGCCTTGCCCCAGCGGGATGCGGTGATTGGGTGGGAATAAACTCAAGAAATTGCCGGCAATGGCTTTCATCACCAGTTCATTTCGTTCGCGATCCACTACAAACACCGCCACATGATGATACCCGAAGTTCTCCTGCACCAGATGTGCGGCTTGTTCAAACACCTCGGCTAATCCCAAGATCGCAGCGATTTGCCGGCCGATATTGCTGAGCAGCGCCAACTGGGCCGCCCAGCGCCGGAGCGCATCTTCGCCGCGTTTCCGCTCGGTGATGTCGCGCGCAATACTTAACACCGCCGGACCGCCGGCGTACTCAATGATGCGGCTGTTCAACTCCACCGGCAGCGTCGAGCCGTCGTGGCGTTGCAACACCATCTCAAAAACGATGTGATCCTCATGTTGTAATTGCGCGTTGATCATGGGAATCTTGGCCACCAACTCGGGCGCGGTCACTTCGGCGGGCGTCATCCGCAGCAATTCCTCGCGCGTATAGCCCAAAAAATCACAGGCGACCCGGTTGACTTCCAGAAAGCGGCCCGTCAAGTTGTGGATGAAGATCGCATCCCCCGCGTGGTCGAATAAAGTGCGATAGTGATAGTTGCGCTCGCGCAAGGCCTGTTCGGTGCGGGCATTTTCCGAGAGATCGCGCAGCACCCAGCGCAACCCGACGATGCGATCGTGCTCGTCGCGCGTCGGGCTGATGGCGTACTCGGCCGGGAAGGATGCGCCTTTGTACACCCGCAGTTGAATCTGGCCGCGCAGCGTGGGCGGCGGCCAGGGCGTCTGTTCCGCTTCGCGCCATTGGGTGAACCTGGCTTCCAGATCGGCGCGGGCCTTCGCGTCGGCGCGGGTTTGCTCGTCAACAAAGACCAAGAGCGACTTGTTGAGGAGAGAATCCTGGCGCACACCCAAGAGGGCCGCCGCAGCGCGGTTGGCTTCACGGATGATGCCGTCCAGCGTGGTGAGGATATAGCCGTCAGGCGCGGACTCGAACATTTCACGATAGCGGCGGTGTTCTGCTTCAAAGGCCTGGCGAATGGAGACCAGCTCGGCATTCTGATGCCGCAGCTCTTCCACCGCCCGGCGCAGACGTACCACCTCATGTTGGAGCTCTGCCGTGGAATCGGCAGCGAACAGCGTGTCCGCAACATCCACATCGGTTGGAGAAGGTTTTTGATAAGCAACTTTCAAAGATGAGTCCGGGGGCTTCTTGGACACGGCATTCCTCCGTGCTTGAGGTCTTCGGCAATCTTTCTAAGGCTATTGTAAGATGGAATCGCGGAGAAGGCAACAACGACAGGGGATCAAAATCTGGCGGGGCAGACGTTGGCGTGAGGCTACCGCTGACTCTTAAGTACAATTGACAGGGTTGGTGAATAGGCCCACAATAGCGAAGAGGGCTTTTGGTAAAATACCAAGTCCCTCAGGAGGTCGTATGCGCACTCATGTTCCTCGTCATGTCCGATTCAGCATTCTTATCAGCTTATTTATAGCAGCGGCTGTGCCTGTTTTTTTAGCAGTCGCCAGCCCGCAGCAACAGGTCTCCGCTTCAAATGATGGCCCTCGCTCAATTCCAGGCTTCCCTGTCATTGTGCGGGGCATTCCCAATACCGGTAAAGGCTTCTTTATTCCACCACCAGCGCCCAAAATGCGCATTAGTCCCAATGCGCCGAAAGCCGCCTCCTTCAATATAACTTACAGCAGCAACTTTCCGACTGAAGCACGCACGGCTTTTCAATATGCGGTCAACATTTGGGCGGGATTGCTGGACTCGCCGGTGACGATCAACATCATGGCGAATTGGATCTCGCTGGGCAATGGCGTGCTGGGGTCGGCGGGTACGATGAGCTTGAACCGAAATTTTCCTGGTGCGCCGGCGGCTAATACCTGGTTCCCCGATGCGCTTACCGACAAACGGACGTGCAGCAGTTATGGCGGTATGCCCTTTGATATCGTAGCGAACTTCAACAGTGACATCAACCTCAACGACTGGTATTTTGGAACCGATGGCGCTGTTCTTGGCGACCAATGGGATTTTGCAACCGTCGCACTGGGTGAGCTTGCTCATGGCTTTGGTTTTGCCAGTTCATTTACGACCATTGACGGTGGCGATGGCTATTGGGATCACCATCAAGACCCCGACATCGGCACTCCTGAGATCTATACCCGCTTTGTGCGTGATGGCACCAGCACGGAAACGGCAATCATTAGTTACACCAGCCCTTCAGGAGCACTAGCGTCTGCCTTACGAGGCCATGAGGGTGGTCTCTTCTGGACCGGTCAGTTTGCCACCGCCGGGAACGGGGGCACCCAACCTACCCTTTATTCCCCCAACACCTGGAGAGCAGGATCAAGTTTCTCGCACTTTGATCAAGCGACGTATGTCACGGAGTTGATGAACCCCGATCTCCCTCAGGGAGTGGCCATTCACAATCCAGGCTCACGCACGTTGGGTGTCCTGCGCGACATCGGGTGGGGTGATGAATTGGTGATTCACGCTTTCGGCTACGACACCAGCCGTGTTGTCGAGTGGGTGCAGCTCAGGAATAACGCCTCGGTCTCAGTCAATTTGAGTGATTATGCGATCGGTGATGAAGAAGATCAGAGTACTACTGACGAAGGGATGTTTATGCTGCCCAATGTTGATGTCGCACCCGGTGCACTCTTCACCATGCGCGTGCGCAGCGATGGTGATTGGACGACGGCCTATCCGGGCGATCCCAATCCCACCTATTGCTGGAATTGCACCAGCGGTTACACGAACTTGACCCAGTACAGTTTGTGGGGGGGCACCAGTGGGGCGCTGGATGATGCTGGCGACGAGATTGTCTTGCTGCGCACCAACGGCGGCACAGCTGATCTCGATGGTACCCTTGACGACTTTATCACCGATGCCCTGTGTTATGGATCAGGTCAGACCTACGTCGACACGAATGGAAGTGGTAGTCTCAACGGACGCGACAAATACATCTTTACAGACAGCTCTTGTCTTGGTCTTTTGGCATCAGGCAGCTTTCAACGCAATTCTCCTGTGGAAGCTTGCGTGCCCTCGACCGCACTGACGGACAATCCCACGGCTGTTTCGGTTGAGTCGATTGAGGCTTCGGCGCTGACGGCCGATCAGCCGGCCCCCGCTTCCCTTTGGCCGTTAAGCGTGATGGCCATGCTCCTTCTGGCAAGTGGCTTGATCATTTTTCGATCACACTCGAACAAATAGCTTCTGCGAAGCGCTAATTTTTTCTGGCGCGTTTCTTGGCTAGCAGGGTCGACGCCGTCGCCGTGGCATCCGGGGGCGGCGTCGTTTGATCGGGTTGAGGTGCAGGCGGCGGGGCTGCCTCAATCCGATCGGGTGGCGGCGGCTCGCTGGGCTTCATTTGCTCTGTTTGCTCCACCCGCGCCACGCGGGTGCGTTCCTTCGCCTGGAACAA
>JAUQXC010000253.1 GCA_030834825.1 Thermoflexales bacterium | reverse complement strand
CGGTCACCATCTGCACCTGGAGAACCTCACGCTAACAGGTGGGCATCCAGCGAGCGACGTAGGTGGCGGCGTTTATGCGGTAGATGGCAACCTGCGCATTATCAACTGCCGCATCGCCAACAACTCGGCCGCTTATGGCGGTGGTGTGTTCCAGGGCGGCAGCGGTCGCGTGGAGGTCAGCGATAGCCGGATCGAGTTCAACACGACAGGCACTCATGGTGGCGGCTTGTATGTGAATGGCAGCGCCGCGCTGACTAACACTCTGGTTCTATCGAACACGGCCGAGGGACACGGCGGCGGCTTGCACGTAGATGCGGGCAGCACAACTTTAAGCGGCGGACTATTTAGCAACAATCGGGCGTTGGGTGATAATGGCGGCGCAGTAAACGTGAACCGCGACATCCGTATTCAGGGCACGCACTTCATCAGCAATAGCACGAACGACCGTGGTGGCGCGCTGCTCCAGTGGAACGCCGGGTACGCGGTTACGGTGACCAACGCCCGCTTTGAGCGCAACACAGCAAAGAACCAGGGTGGCGGCGCGTTCGTCGCCGGTGCGTTGGTGATCAGCAACTCGACGTTTATGACCAACACGGTGAATTCCGGCAACACCACTAATACCTACGGCGGAGGAGTGTCGGTGGAGGGCATCAGTCACATCTTCGCCTCGACGTTTGTGAGCAACACGACTCGGTGCACCGCGTGCAGCTACATGGGTGGTGGCGGTATATCCGTATCCAAGCCCACCACGATTCAAGACAGCACGTTCGACCGGAACTATTCATGGGGCGGCGGGGGTGTGTATGGCGCATATATGGCGATCACCGTGACCCGTTCAACCTTTAGAGAGAATATCGCTGGATACGGTGGGGCCATTAGCGCCTCTGTGATTCAGGTGACGGAGTCAGATTTCCTGCGTAATCGCGCCGTGAATGAAGGTGGCGCCTTGCAAGCATCAGAAATAACCTTGTCGAGAGCACGCCTGATCAGTAATACAGCCGGTGCTCCCGGCGGTGGCCTGCGGGTGTCAACCCGCCTTGACGCAATCAATACGCTCTTTGCAGGCAACCAGGCCGGCTGGGGCGCGGCAGTTCTGCAACTGGAGAATGGTCAGCATACCTTGCGCCACGTGACCATCGCTCATCCTTCATCAGGCAGCGGTCCGGCGATCCTGTTGAAGAACGGGTTAGCCAACATCACCAATACCATCATTGCCAGTTACACGGTGGGCATCAGTCAAACGGGCGGCATACTCAATACCGATTACGATTTGTTCTTTACCGCTACACCCACTCAGACCTCGGGCGGCACACTGAACTGGGGCTCACACAACCTCAAGGCCGATCCCCGGTTCGTCAACCCCACCACAGGCGACTATCACCTGGCAACTGGTTCGCCCGCTATTGACGCTGGAACGAATGCGGGCGTGACGACCGATCTGGATGGCGTGACACGTCCGCAAGGCAGCGGTCATGACATCGGCGCGTACGAAACCCCACCACCGCTCGACTCGTGTTATGCCCAACTCGTAAGCAGTTCGGCAACGTACACCAGCACGGACGCGCTCGCAGTGCAAAATGCCGTGAATGCGGCGGTGCCTGGCGATATGGTGAAAGTAGCAGGGACTTGTACGGGTGTGCAGATGCACGGCGGGAGCATCCAAACCGTCTATATTTCGAAGTCGCTGACTCTGCGTGGCGGGTACACGACAACCAACTGGATAACGTCTAACCCGATCACCTATCCAACCATCCTTGATGCGCAGCAGGCCGGGCGCGTGGTCTATCTCGCCGGGGGAAACGGCCTGTTGGAAAACCTGAGCATACGTGGGGGATACACCAGTGGCAGTGGCGGCGGAGTATACGTCTATACAGGTACTGCGACACTCAACGGAGGACAAATCTTGAGCAATACGGCCTATACTGGCGGTGGCGTGTTCGTCGGCGCAGGCAGTGTGGTGACGGTCAGTGCTGTACAAATCTCCCACAACACGGCCGGGGGGGGCGGCGGGATATATGTCTTGACCGGTGGCAGGGCGATCGTGAGTGGCAGTCAATTCTTTAGCAATACCGCTACCAACGGTGATGGTGGTGGGATTTTCGTTTATTTTGGCGGTGCGGCGACGGTGAGCGGAACCTCACTCCTCAGCGGCACCAGCACCGCAGGCAGTGGCGGCATTACCAATGCCGGCATCCTGAAGGTTACCAATAGTACGGTGAGCGGGAATGCAGGACCTTACGGCGGCATTGAGAATGTTCGGACGCTTACACTCACCAACAGCACCTTGAGCGGCAACCAAGTGATAGGTCCGGCTTATGGGGGAGGGGCAATTGACCAGCATCAGATAGGTTCGGCACCTAGCGCCACAATCCTGAATTGTACAATCGTCAGCAACACAGCGACCGTCACTAACCGCAGCGGCATCTGGCTGCAAGCTGGGACGCTCAATATCGGCAACAGCATCGTCGCCCACAATGGCGTGACAAACAATGTACAGGTTGACGGTGGTACATTCACTTCCTTGGGCTATAACCTCACCAACAATGGCGCGGGCGCGCCGTTCACGGTGACGACTGACCTTACCGACACCAATCCGCGGCTTGGCCCGTTGCAAGCTAACGGCGGTGCAACGTGGACACACGCGCACCCAGCGGACAGCCCTGCGACTGATCGGATTCCCTTCGACGTGCATGGCTGCGGCACAACCGCGACTGTTGATCAACGCGGACAGCCGCGACCGGGTCTCTTTACGCAGCGGTGTGACATCGGCGCCTACGAGGCCCAAGGCCTCTACTATCACGTTTACCTGCCGCTGGTGACCAAATAGGCTGAGCCGGATTCAGTGCCTGTGTCGTTCCAGCGACTTGGCAAGATTCTGGCGGCATAGCATTAGATCGAAACCTGAAGCGAGAAAGTGGCGGCTGGACAAGTGCTCCACATCAATCTACGCTATTTCTTGCAGTGGTGTCCCAGTAGTTCATTGAGAGCGGAGGACAAGACATGAATATGCGGCGCTGGTGTTTGTTGTGCCTGGTGATAGGCGGATCCCTCATACTGTTGGGAGCAGTGCTCCGGCCCACTTTTCAGGCGTTGGGGCGTACTCCAACCGATCGGGTGGTGGAAAACCCGACGGATGACGGTGGCTGGTCGGCGCTGGGCACGGGAGTCGATGGACAGGTTCGAGCCATCGCCATCAGCGGTAACGATGTGTATGTAGGCGGCATGTTCAACAGCGCTGGGAATTGCACCACCGGCTGTAACAACATCGCCAAATGGAACACGGTCACTCAAAGTTGGTCAGCCTTGGGCTTGGGCGTGGATGGGCAAGTGCAGGCCATTGCCATTTACGACGGCCAGGTGTATGTCGGTGGCGATTTTGCGAACGCGGGGCCGGTCGCGGCTAAGCGGATCGCCAAGTGGGATGGGAGCGGCTGGTGGTCATTGAACGAGGGCGTGAATGGCACCGTGCACGCTATCGTGGTGAGTGATGGTACTGTGTATGTGGGTGGCGAGTTCACGCAGGCGGGTGGTTGTACGGGAGCCTCACATGGGTGTTATTTTGTGGCAGTCTGGAATTCGCCCGGGTGGGGGCCGCTGAGCCTTGGTACAGACTCTTACGTTCAAGCCTTGGCCGATGGTGGCGTACATGTCTACGTCGGTGG
>JAUQXC010000252.1 GCA_030834825.1 Thermoflexales bacterium | reverse complement strand
AGGATGTCTAGCACTGCCAGCGTATCTGCATCAAGTATATAGATGCCGCCTCGCGCCACATATAGGCGCTTAGCCTGTGAATCGATTGCGATCATGGGCCAGGCAGCCGTGTCAGTGAAAACCGTGCGCGACAACAACTCACGTAGATTGGTTGTATCAAAAACGCAAAGCCTGGACGGTTTGAGCACTTGGTCTCCACTCCCAGCGGGAGACCCGTGGCCGCCTACTCCGATATACAGCCGCTGACGTTCCGAGTCGACAGCCAAGGTACCCCCTAACGCAATTTCGTCAACGCGCTTCAAAGTTGTGCTATCCAAGACAACCGTGCGCATTGGATTCAGACTGACATACAGTCGTCCGGCCAAGGCATCTAAGGCTAGAGGGTGGGCATCCTCAAAAAAGAAAGGATTCGCTTTGTGTAAAGCAGCGCTCATTTCTGGTGCAGATAGGTCACGTAAATCAATGCTCATTTCTAACGCAGGCAATAAGATCGGCTCCGGCTTGATAACCGCTCTCTCCTCAGGGGCCGCGCTAAAAGTTATGCCCAAGTCGACTTGTTTGTCGGACGAGGAAACGGGAGAAGAAGTGACTGGAACGGGGAAACTGGGTGGGGTGGATAAAACTGGCTTGCCGTTACAAGCACCCAGTCCAATCATCATCAAGCCAAGAAGAACTTGGAGGCGTTTCATGTCTTGCTCCTGTGAATGATCCAATCTGTTGAAAGGATAAGCTCGCGCGCACGCCGTACCCCCAGTATAGCTCACCCTAGTAATCGCTTGCTCACTTTTCCCAGGGTTGCCACGTTAGGCCACCGTCATGGCTGACAGACAGGCTTGCCGCAGGCGAGGCTGCGAGCCAGTGGGAGCCCATGGCCTGATCCGGCAATCTCGCCAGCGCCGTAACATCGGCTTCAAGCGGGACTTGCTGCCACGTCGTTTCGTTCAAGGGCAAACGATAGAGTGTGCCAAGTTGATCGAAGTTCCTCAGCAGGACCAGGGCTTCTCGATCGGACACCTGCACATCCTCCAGCGTGTTGTTACTCAGATCCAACCCGGTGCTGATATTCGACCAGGTTAACCCGCCATCGGTAGAGCGATGCGCGCCTTCATAGTTGATGGCAAAGACGATCGAGCCGGTGGGGGCATAAGCCAAGCGGGTGGCCGCCGGGCCGCCATCGACGTTGATCCAGGTTTCACCCCGATCGGTCGAGCGCCAGAGGCTGCTGGAGTGACCAATCAACAGCGTATTATCACCGGCAAAGTTGGGCGACACCGCCACCGCACTGAAGGATACCGTGAGGTCTTTCAGCAGCGGCGCATATCGAACGGCCAGCGAGGTCCACGTTGCACCGCGATCCATGGAACGAAAAGCGCCGCGCTTGCTCAGTGCATACAGTGTGCCATCGCGTGCGAAGTCGGGCGAAACGGCGAGGTGCATCACACCCAGATCGGTCAGTTCGTGCGAGGCAGGCTGCCACGTTTGTCCACCATCGCTGCTGCGCCAGATGCCATAGCCGTCAGTCGTGCCATTGCCGCCCACCGCGGCGAAGGTCATTTGATCGGCAAATTTGAGATCGGTCACCGTATCCGCTGGCAGGCCAGAGACAAACTGCCAGGTAGCCCCCCCATTGTCGCTACGAAACGCCGAGCCCTGAGCGGTGGTGTATTCGTCCGGAGCGAAGATCGCAAGCAATGATCGCTCGGTTTCGACATGGGCTGAGGGAAGGATAGATTGAACGGCGTACCGCTTGGGAAGCGTCGCAGTATCCAGCGGCCCGAGCGGTTCACCCTGCCCGGTGAGCACGAAGAGCCGGCCACCGTTCTGCAGCACTAACACGCGATCATGTTTCGGATCCGTCAGCAGCAATTGAGGCATGGTGATCTCCGGGAAGCGAACCACGCCCAGGAAGTTCAAGTCACGATCGAGCACTTTGAGGGAGGTTTGATCCCGCCATTGGAAGAGGTAGACACGATCGTGCCGCAGATCGACCAGCACTGCACCGCTGGTACCTTCGAGCCGCTTGAGCACTTGGCCCTGCGCGTCGTATTTCACGATGGCGTTTGTACTCATATTACTGCGCGGTGAGAAGACGACGCCGGTTGTTTCATCGACGGCGAAACCGCTTACACTAGGCGCGGAGTCCCGTGCGATCACCTGGTCTGTCACGAGATCATACACCGCGACGACATTGCCATTGTTGGCACCGGGGATGCCGTTATTCAGGCTGACGAATAAGCGCTGTTGTTGAGGGAGGATGGCGGCATCAACGGCGGTATAGTTTGGCACAGGCGAATCAGGGAGGGGAAACGTTCCGCTGAGTGTGCCCTGCACCTCTAACGTCGTTGCATCCACCAACGTGATGCCGTCTTGCGTAACGTAGGCCTTGTTGTTGACGGGATCCACCGCCACAAGAGGCGTCACCGTCGAGGTGTCGCTGAAGATCACGCTGCGCAGCAAGGCCAGGTTCGACGTGTCAAACAACTTGAGTTCGGCCGGTGTGATCACGCTGGTGCCGTCGGGGTTGTAGGCAGAATTGCCCGGCACGCCGATATACAACCGCTGCGCACTGGAGTTGATGCTCAATGCGCCGCCAAAGGGAATCTCGCCAATGGGTGTCAAGGTCTCTGCGTGCAACACGATGGTGCGCGACGGCGAAAGGCTGAGATAAAGGCGATCGGCCTGATCGTCCAGTACGGCAGGTCGTGAGCTAAGGGAATTTCCGAAATCGACCTGGCCCAGATCGATGGTCTTTTCTATTACAGGCAGCAGCACTTCAGGAGCCGCTTGATCTGGCGCGCGCGTGGGCTCGGCGGTGGGCGCCAAGGCCGAGGGGATGGGCGGGGGTCTATCCACTGGCGCGCTGGAGGGAACGAGAGAGGGCGAGACCACAGGTGTGATTGACGGCATGACTGGCTTGGGCGCGTTGCACGCGGCGAGAACGACGACAAGCAGCAAGAGGAAATGACATTTCATGAGTCGCTCCGTATTCATTTTCCTTCTTCGCTTTGAGCATCAAGGTAGATTTGATCAGGAAACGGTGCAGCCATTAACAATTGACGCGCTGGCACCTTGATCACGTAGTGTATTCCATAGTGCGGTTGTGACCAACGATCAATCATTAGTATTTCATCAGTGGCCCACACCAGTTCCGAGAAAGGGCGATACGGGAGCGACAAGCCTTGGACTTCGTATGTTTTTCCTGCCCTCAAGTTCTCAACAAACAAGTGAAATACGTCCGATGTCGTTGTAAACGCTCGCCAAGTTCCAACAGGATTATTGACAACGTTTTCTTTCTCCCAGTTAGCGTCAGGCAATACCTCAATCATTCTGAAATCAGAAAACGCATCTGGGATGGAGCTTGCCTGGCGCATATCAATCACATGCTGATGGCGGTCAGGCAACAATGATAAGACAGGGTCTTGAATGATGAACGGCATTAAATCTAGCGAGTCACCACCTTTATTCGTGGGCAAGCGCACATCATCGAAATCGTAGAGACCAGCTTTAACTGTATATACTCCTGGCGTGGTATCTTCAGGAATCAGCACACCATAGCGATCAACCACCACCTGGTTGCTTTCCCAATTCGTCGTCGGTTGCTGCCCTCCGCCCGGTTCGCGATCGGTCTGGGCGACGATCTTACCACTCGCATCCAACACATGCACAAAGACCTTGTAGCGCTCGCTCAGCGGTGCAGCGGTACGCCAGAACAGATCGAGTTGCAGGATGTCGCCCGGTTGCACTTGCGGCGTGGACAACGTGTAGCCCTCCAAAGTAATGTGTTCGCCAAAACGCACGCCGCTTTTCACTTCCGGCACATTGGAAAGTTTCGCCGGCACGGCATAGGTCGCAAAGCGGATCGAATTGATCCACTGCTCGGTCGCCTTGTAGGTGTGAGCGTCGAGCCACGACTCGATCACGCGCTGCGGATCGGCCTCGCCGTCACCCCAGTACAGCACGAACAGCCGGGGATGTTTTGCGACCATCTCGGCCAATTCCGCTTCGACGGCGGCTTGATCCAACGGGCGTTGGCGCGGCAGCGGGTAGACATGCGGGCCGTCGGGATAGTAGTACGTGAACACCTCCCATTGATTGGCCGAGTCCAAAAGCACTGCGTCGTCAGGACGTTGCTGTCGCACGATGCGCTGCGCAATGCCGCGATAATCATCGCGTGCATACGCCGGATCGAAGTAGTAGTTGCGCAGCGTGTTGAAGGTGGGCACGGCGATAACGGCGCACAAGGCCAGCACCACGATCGACCAGGCCCAACTCGCCAGGGGCTGCCCGGCCAACTCGCGCGGCATGGTCAACGCACCGCGTCCGATGCCCCACATATTCGAGATGCCGCGCGCCAGCAGAAGGCAGCAGGCAGATGATCCGACGATGAAGAATTTCAAGTACGATTCTTTGAACAGCCCGAAAGCAAAGATCAACGCGATCGGCACCAGCCACCACAACACGATCGATCCCAAGCGAATCGAGTACGGCAATACATCGTGCGCTTCCGCACGGCGCTCGTCAAACCCCATCGGATTCCACAACCCGATGAAGATGAAAAAGCCACCGATCACGATGGCCCAGGTCGCTTCGGCGGTGGGCAGCGTCGGCCCTGCGACGTACAGCCGCGCTGTATCGAGCAGCATCTGCCCGCCATCGACCGTGACGCGTGACGACGGCCACGTGGTGATCTGGCGGATCGCCGTGGGCAGCCACGGAATGAACAACACGCCTGCTGCGGCCACCACCCCTATCCACGGAATGAAGCGTCTTAGAGGTTGGCGCAAAACCAAGAGCCACGCGCTGACAATCAGGAAATGTGTGATGATGACAAAAGGAAAAGCATAATGCGTGTAGAGTCCCGCCGCATAGAGCACGGCTAACATGACGTGATCAAGTGCCAGCCGCCAGCCGCCAGCCGCCAGCCGCTCATACCTCCAACCTACGAGCAGCCGTAATAACACCCAAGTCGCCGCCGCGCCGATGACGGCCAGCAGCATGTACATCCGCGCTTCTTGCGAGTAATAGATCTGAAACGGATTGATCGCCGCGATGAACGCCGCCAGAAGGCCAACGCCCGGGCTGAACGTCTTACGCCCGATGAGGAACGACAGCCCGACGAGCAACACGCCCAGCACTGCCGAGAGTGATCGCAGCGCGGACTCGCTCGATCCGAAGACGCCGCGCCAGATATGCAGCAGGTAGTAGTACAACGGCGGATGAATGTCGCCCGCGGCCCCTTCGGTGATGAGTTGCAGCGAGCGTTCCGCAATCCGCGCACTGTTGCCCTCATCGTTCCAGAAAGATTGCCCGTCGAGGAGGTAGAAGCGCAGGAAGGCGGCGAGAACGAGAATGAGAGCGAGTAGGATTTTAGACACCGGCACTGCACGCTGCGCGGCGGCGCGGTGCAAGTGTTTTGGGTTTTGGATTTTGGATTTCAAGTCAGCAGTCATTGGCTATTGAAGGACGCTGAAGTAGGCGTGTGATGAAGGCGTGTCTCATCGTTTAGAGGCAAAGGTGCAGTGACTAAGGCCCTTCGCGGTTGCAAACCAGATTGTCCCGTCAGGGGCAACTTTGACATCCATAACTTCATCGCTCACCAAGCCATCCTCTGAAGTGTATGTTTCCCAAATATCATTGCCACCATTTTTTGCCGGTATTAAATGTCGCACCCCATCATCCCTTGTACCACTCCACAGGGAGCCGTCTTGTGCTTGATCCAAAGCTGTAAAGTTGTCAGTGGTATGGTGATAGACGGTCCATTTCTCAGTTATCGGATCAAAGCGTGCAACGCCTTTTTTGCCTGCAACCCAGATGCTGTTATCATTGGCGACATACAAGGCTTGGGCATCTATAGTTTCATATCTTGTCCAAGTATTTTTTCCATCTGAATGAATGTCCGGTATCAAGTGAAAAATACCGCCCACCGTGGTTCCCATCCAGACCGAGTCATTAGGTACCTCCACAATGGCAGTGGCAGCTCCAGCGTGCGACCAAGTGGGCGAGTCTTCACCTTCATCGCGATAATACTTCCAGCTGTTAGCGCGAAAATCGAAATAAGATAAGCTAACAGTCCAGTTGCGAATCCAAATGCCACCTCTTGGAGAAATAGCCAGTTCATCGATTGAATCCGATGGCAAGCCGTTTGTGCGGGTGTAAGTGGACCACGAGATGCCATCAAAGCGAGTCAAGCCTGCTTCAGTTCCAATCCACACCGCATTGTCCTGATCGACAGCAATGGAAGTTATTTCAGTGCTGACTAAGCCATCCGTTGTGGAGTAACGGATCCAGTCATTCCGTGTCGCATCATAACGGAATAGACCTTCGCCTGAGAAGGCGGCCCAAACCGCTCCATTTTGAGCAATTGCGACACGAGGATTGTATATCCCACTAGAGATCTCTTCTAAGTGAGAGACACATTGTGGCGAAGGCGGACGCGGAGTAACAGTTGGCACGCCAGGAAGATAAGCAAGACCAAAGTACACTGAAGTACTACCAGAGTCGGAAGTCGTAGTTACCGTAACAATGTTTGGCGTAGTAAAGCGGTAGCCTGGGGGAGGCTCGGCGGCCACAGTAAAGGTCACCACCTTGCACTGCGTCCATATTAGAGTATCCACTTCACCCTTCGAATCCGTGGCTTCCTCCGAGTCTTTAATTGATAGCCGTATCCCAGGCAGGGATAACTCTTTGGTATCCAGCTTACCGTTTCCATTTTGATCCAACCAAGCTTTAGCAGTTACGGATTCGTGACAAGTAGGATGACTCGAATAGATATTCGAGTAAATATTTCCAACGGCTGGTCCTAGTAAGGCAGCAATGACTGCTACAACACACCCAATCAAAATCAACAACAGCACGTATATCGGATACACACCAAGGAACCACGCTTGAAGTCTGTTCCGTTTGGGCCAATTTTCTTTCGACATTGAGCGTCTACCTGTTTCCCAATTAACTGAATCCCGATCAACTGCTCCCCGATCACTTTCCCTGCGTATACGCCTTCATTGCGTCGTAGACTGGCAGCGGCGTGAAATCGGGATTGACGAGGCGGAAGTAATACTTGGCCTGATCTTTCTCGGCATCACTGGCAGGCTTGAAGAACCACGTCGCGGCCACGCCCACCCACGGCCATTCGTTCTGAATCCGTTCGTAGGCCAGCGGCAGATAGCGCGCTTGCGTTTCCAACGAGACCTGCCCGAAGCGCTTGTCGGCCACCTCGTCCGGTACAGCGTTCCAGTTCATCTCACTGATCCAGATTGGCTTGCTCGCGTCGCCGTTCTGCACCATGAGGTCGCGGATGTACATCGGCCGCGCGAAGTTGACGTTGCGCGCTCGCATCCGTCGATCGGTTGGGCCGGAGAACAAGCCGTAAGCCTGCGCCGACATGATGTCGAAGCACTGCCCGGCCCCCGCATCATACATGCGCTGCAAGAAGATGAAATCGTTCAGGCCCGTCCCTGGCCCCGGCCCCGGCTCCAGCGAGATCGTCGGCGTTAGCGCGGGTGCCAGCACCTTCGCATCCGGATCGATTTCCTTGATGCGGCGATAAGCCGTGCACAACAATCGGGTGAAGTCTTCGGGATTGACGGGCTGTTCGCCCCATTCGTTGTAGTTATTCGGCTCGTTCCAAATTTGATAGTGCGTGATGCGACCTTTATATCGCTCGACCACAGCGGCAACGTAATCACCGTAATCGTCAAGGTTCGTCGGTGGCGCAAAATCGCCGGGGGTGGTCTGCGCCCATTTGGGAGGGGCATCCAGTCGCGCGATGATGCTGATGCCGTGCTGCTCTGCCAGGTCCACGATGTTGTCGTACTTCGCCCACGCGTCGATGCACGGCCCGTTGCGGCAATCCTCAAAGTTGCCCTTACCGCTGATTTCGATGTCCGCCCACGGGAACTGCTGACGAATCCACTTGAAACCGGCTTCGGCCATCAGCCGCAATTGCAAATCGCGCTTGGCCGGTTCCACTTCCTGTTCGAGGAAGGTATTAACGCCGAACGGACTGAGCGCGGCCTCGTCGACTGGCACATTGTCGGCGGTGTTCGGCATCGGACGGATGATGTTCGTCGCGTAATCGACGAGGCCGCGCGCCTGCGACAGCAGATTCTCTTCGCCCGTCACGCTAAACAAGGCAGAACGAACCGCATCGCGGGCGAGGAAGGCGGCAGCGGCGAGAATAAGCACAGCACTGAGAAAGAGGAAGATGGTCTTGCGGTGCATGATGACTTTCATAAAACGTGAAACGCAAAACGTTATTTTACACATGACGACTTACGCATTACGCTTGCATTATAAAACAAAAAGCCCGAACCATTGTCGGGCTTCCGGGTCCAGGCTCAACATCAAGGCTGAGCCGCTGCTGGCTGACTGACGTTGAATGTAATGCTGGTCATCTCTTCGCGGTTCAGCGTGCGTCCGGCAAACAAAATTTCCAAGCCCAACGGCACACCCTCCCGATCGACGTCAACATAGACATACTTCCCGGCCTGCAAGGTGTTGTCTACCTCGCCGCTGGCAAACTTGATGTAGATCGCGTCAGCCTGTGGATCGTAATTGATTTGCATTGTTCGCCTCATTCTTCGCTGTGTACGCGCGGCTTCATCACGGTATAGATGACTATGGTCTCGTCGTCAATGTTTTCAAAGACAACGCGCACTTCCCGATTGCCGTAGATTTTAATCGCGATTTGCTCACGCTGATCGCCAGGTATTACGTTATCGGGCGACTCCAATGTTTCGGTCACTTGCGCCGGATCGATCTTGCGCTCGGCCATGCGTTGTTGAGCATGATGCGTGTAGATGATTTTCACGACACGCCCCGATTCAGGTGATCTATGCTATGAGTAATTATAGCACTTTGCCTGAGTGGTCTCACCTATTGCCGGACAAACAAAAAGCCCGAACCATCGTCGGGCTTCCTGGTTGACTCGTTTCCTGATCTATTTCTCTTTTCCGTTGCCGTGACCATTGCCATTGCCGTGGCCATTGCCACTCTTCTCCGGCTTCAGCAGTTGAATGTCGTTCGACTTGATGAAGGCGCTGACTTCCTTGCGGGCATCTTCGAATTGTTTCTTCAAGATCTTGTCGGTGCCTTTGAAGCTGCAAATGGTGCGCTTGGCGCAGGTGGCGCAGCCCAGCGACGCCCGGTACGAGTCGAGATCACAAGTCAGGCAGCCGCCGATGTTGATCATCATCATCGAGAACGCCAGCGCGTCCACGTGCGTCTCGGGCAGCTTCTTGACCTTGCCGACCAACTGCCGCCACTCGTCGCCGCGCAGGTCCTCAAGCAGAGGAATCACGCGGCTGGGAAAAAGGATTTCGCTTTCGGGGTACATGTCGGGTCTCCGTCCCAATAAAGTGCAAACCGTTAATGGCGACGATGATAGCATATCCACCCAAGTGAATCAAGGGCTTTGACCCTGGAAATACGGCAAAATAAGGGGAAAACAGGGGTTTTGGACGATTTTCTATCCAGTTTTTGCAACATAAGACGACGGGGGCCAGCCGCCCGATTGACCTGATGCCAGCTGACAGGTGGTGCGCCCAGTCAGGCCAGAAACGCATGCGAGGCGTGGCGTAGGCACCCAATTCGTGTGATTGTTTAATGCTAGAATATTGGCAAAGTTTTCGAAAGTTGCGTACAGGAGAGTGCCAGCATGAACTCTACACGTGACTACTCTTGGTTCACCCCTCTTGGCGGTCTCGCTGGTCTTGCACTTGGCCTGTTACTTGCCATTACCTCTTTCAACGTTCTTCCTGTCTGGGAACAACAGATCTATCAAGGCATTCCTGCATCAACAGATCCGGCAGTCGAGCTACTCGGGTTTGATTATCGGAATCAGTTTCTATACGTGAGAAGTCAGTCACAAAAAATTTACATCTGTCCAGTCACTTGGTTTGGCGATACAAAAGCCGGCTCTTGCCATAAAACGCAACTCGGCACTACCAAGGAACTAGGAGATTCCTCACCTTGCAAGTTTTCCATTTTTCCAACGCCGTATCCACCAGGCAACATTATCGCGTCCTTAGAAGCACATCCTTGCAGTGATGATGCTAATATCCAAATTAACTGGATCGTTCTCAGTGACAATAGTATCTGGCGCTTGACTCAGTCAACGGGTGGCGTAAGCGAAGCAATTGCAAATTTCTTTATGCTGGTATATGCCACCGTCGGAATAATTTTGGGACTCGTCATTGGCTTTACAATCTCACGAATCGCTCGCCACCGTTCAGCGCATGAAACTCCATAAACGCCTAAGTTCATTAGTGTTCCTCTGCATCGCCGATCTCATGCTACAATACGCTCGACTTCTTCCATCGGAGGCCGTATGCATCGCCGACTCATCGTGCTGATTGCGGTTCTCGTGCTTATCCTCAACGCCCTGCCCACGCCCGTCTTCGCCCAGGAGCAGCGCGGCGTCGATGTCGTGATCATCCTTGACACGTCCGGCCCCATGCTCGACGGGTTCGACAAGTTCTGCGTGTCATTTCCTCAAGACATGGCAGCGCTGCAACAACGCGGCTTCGATCTGCAAGTGACCATCCTGGGCATCACCAAGCCCTACGCCTGCGCCACAGACACCGTCCGATCGATCAGCGGTTCGACCGTGGCCAGCGACAGCGATTGGGGTGCGGCGATCAGTGACATGGCAGCCAAGCAACCCTGGCGATCGAACTCCGTGCGATTGATCGTGCCGCTCTCCAATCGCGGCCCCGCGCTGGGCGATCCGGTCGACGATCCCGGAGCAGATCGGGACGCGATCAAAAAAGCGATCGGGGCCGCTCAGGCCAATCGGGTGGTCGTACTCCCGGTGCTCGGCGCATCCGATCGTTCCACGCAGCCCGACGATCGATCGAAACTGGAGAAACTGGCGCTGGATCTGGCGCAGGCCACCGGCGGGCAAACGATCACGTTGAACTCCAACGTCGTCGATCCCACTCAGACTATCTTCCGCGTTATCGGCCAGGTGACACAAGTCGACAACAGTACGCTCATGTTGTCGATCCCCGGCGCGATCCGCACGTTGACTTGCCAGCGCGATGTCACCAAGTGCATCTCGCTCGACCCGGGCGTGCTGATCACCAACGCGCTCGTGACGCTGCTCATCGTATCGATCGCGGGTCTGACCACGGTCTTGTTCAGCGCCAGCCGGGCGCGCGCCCAGGCTCCGGCGGTGAAGATCGACGAGCGGGTAAAGCAGGCGCTTAACGCCGGCACGCAGAAAGTGCGGCGCGGCTATCGCACGATCTTCGCCCCCGGCAGCTGGACCATCGGCGCACCCTTGATCCGCTGGTTATTGGCGACGGCGCTGATCGTCGTCTTCGTGGGATTGACCGCCTTGTTGACGGCCTTTATCGATCCGCAATTCACCACGACCACGGGGCGCGGCATTGCGATCTTCCTGACACTATTCGCGGCGATTGGGTTGGTGACCTGGTTGGCGGCGTGGAGTGAAGTAGGCGCAGCCCGGCAGGCCAAGTTGAATGCGGCGCTGCGGGTGCGGCCCTTGACGCTGGTGCTCACCCTCGTGGCCGTGTTGCTGACGCGCGCCCTCAATTTCCTGCCCGGCTTCCTGGTGGCGCTGTTCTTGAGCTATGCCATCTTCAACGCGGATGACATCCGCAAAGCCGAGCAGCGTGCCGCGCTGCGGAGTTTGCTGCTGCTGGTCATCATCATCATCGCCGCGTATCTGCTGGCGATTCCAGTCGATCTGCTGTTGGGCAATTTACTCGCACAGACGGGCAGCACCGTGGCCCAGACCGGTGCCGACGCTGCCGGGATGGCCGAGTCGTTGATCCTCACCATCTACCTCGTCGCCCTGCAGTATGCTTTCTACACGCTGCTGCCCTCGCGCTTCACCAACGGATCGCGTTTGTTTGAGCTCAACCGGGTGTTGTGGGGCGTGAGCTTCGGCCTGATCACCTTCACGCTGCTTCACACCGCGATTAACCCCACCCTCAGCGGCGTGGAGGTCTTCCGGCTGCCGCCCGTGATCATCATCGGCGGCCTGCTGCTCGTCGCGAGCGCGGTGGCGCTGGCGATGTGGCTGCGCGTCAACGATCGCGGCTGGCAGAATGACAAGCCGCAAGACAGCCGCCTGATGCTGGGCGCGATCGCGCTGCTCATGACGTGGGTTTTCGTGTGCGGCTGCGCGGCCGTGTATTTGATCACGCAGATCGGCAAATAGGTAACCCGGGGTTCTTCGTTCACGCATGTTGAATGAAGAACCCCGGTTTCTATGCGTCACGTAATCACATATCACGTATCAGGACAAAGCTTCCCCGTGAGATGCATCACGATGATGCAGTGTGAGGCTGTGGAATTCGTCGCCCTCCGGATCGATATG
>JAUQXC010000251.1 GCA_030834825.1 Thermoflexales bacterium | reverse complement strand
ATTGGTGACAGTCCTTTTTAGCAATTTTGCACAAGGTAGCACAGCAACAGGTCCGGCTGATTTTGCAAATGTCGGCGCAATTGAGTTACGGATTAACAATACAGCATTTGCGTCCGTTGATCTCGATATGGTTATTGACTTTTTCATGGCTGCAGACAGTGACAGCTATCGCGATTTCGGCGATCTGCCAGACAGTTATGGTACTCTACTGACAAGCAATGGACCGCGCCACATACTTAGTACTCTCTACATGGGAAGCGTCGTTGATGATGAATCGACCGGGTCACCGAGTACTGGTGCCGATGGCGACAATAACGCTGGCCTTGACGACGAAGATGGTGCAACACGTATTGGCACTCCATGGAGTAATGGCACTGGTGGCGGTGCTATTCGAGTCAATGTTAATAGTCCATTTAGTGCTTGTCTCGCAGGCTGGATCGACTTTAATGCTGACGGCGATTTTGCTGACAGCGGAGAAGAGATTTTCTTCGAGGCCGATCATTTGGGAACAGGCATTCCTTCGAATATGATCGAAGTCAACTCCGGAAACAATGATTTAACTTTTGATATTCCTTTGGGGACTTTCACTGGATCTGGTGGTAATGTGACACTGCCCGCTCGTTTCCGTATAGTTCCTGACCGAAATACAGATGGATTTTGCCTTCCTGCGTCACAAGGTGGAGATGAACCAGATGTGGTTTCGACAGGAGAATACTTCAATGGTGAAATAGAAGACTATATCTGGTCCTTTACACCCACTGCCGTCACGCTCTCTTCTCTTCAAGCCCAGCCTACTACCTCGCCCCTTGCGCCGCTGGCGTTGGTCGGCGTATCTGCGCTGGCTTTGATTACCGTCGTGTTCTTCGTCCGTCGCAAGCGAACCGCGTAACCTGAAATCTACTTGAACCCAAAACCGGATGTCCTCAGCGGCATCCGGTTTGTGTTTTGCCGAGAAGACTTCCGAAATCTTGAAGATTTCGGAAGTCTGGCGCTGAAAGGATTGGTCCCTGGCTGATGCGCTAACTCGGTGAGTGGCCTGATCTAATCCGCGCCCCACGGCTTTACTGCACCCACTCGATATTCCGTTATCGATGAGACGCGCAGCGCGGTACTACCGGCCCCCTGAAGGGGGGCGCCGTCGCCCACCAGGGCAGCCCTTTACGGCTGCACAATCCTCAACGCCGGATCGCCGAACAGCAGAAACGTCCGCAGCACATCCTGCGCGCCGGAACCGCTGGTGGGCACCTCGCGCTGCGCCCGCAAAAAGATATCGCCCAGCCGCGCCGTGCGATCTTGCAACAGCGCTTCGACCAACGCCTCGCTCAAGAAACCCTGATCGCTGGACAGGGTCAGGCTCGTCGGAGCCAGGACCGCCACGGCTCCACCGCCGGCTTTCCACAACAGCGTCTCGGCCAACGACTGCACCTTGGGATGGGTGAACAAGCCGGTGAGGCACGTCATATTGATCACCACCGGCAAGCGCTCGCCGTTCTGCAGCGCCGCGCCGTCCTTCACCGTGAACAGATTATCCTTGCCCCACTGCGTCACACTGCCATGCCCAAAGTACAGCACCCACGCGCTGCCCATGTTAATCTCGCGCACGATCTCTGCATTGGCTTGCGGCGCGCCCGCTGGT
Source organism: Thermoflexales bacterium (assembly GCA_030834825.1). GTDB lineage: Bacteria > Chloroflexota > Anaerolineae > Fen-1058 > Fen-1058 > Fen-1058. The sequence continues at coordinate 11,493 of JAUQXC010000251.1, read as the reverse complement.
GGATTGATCAAGTCCGTCTGATAGCTCGCCGCGAATCGATCGAGCACCCGCTGCGCATCCTCGCGAAACGACGGTCCCTGCCCGTCGGCCACGGCCAGCACGCGCGATCGCCATTCACCCGCCGGTGCGCGCTGCTCGTAAGCCAGCGTCTTCTCCACAAACACGCGCACTTGCTCGGCCTCACGCGCCGGGATGCGCCCGATCGCCACGTCGGGTTTCTCGTCGCCGTCCAGCTGCGCCAGGCCCACATCGCTGGCCGTCTCGCCGCCATATACCGTCTGCACCAACAACGTCGGCACACGATTCGCCTGCGGCGGCGTGGTGTAGTTCAACGGATCGTAACTGGCATCGCCCACCAGCAGCACATACTGCGGCTTCAAGGTCCAGTGCTGCGCCGCATAACGCAGGAACGATCGCAGCGCTTCCGGATCGATTCGCCCTGCACCGAATTGATCGTAGATGGCGTCGACGGGCACCGCCCATGTCGCCAGGCCCTGTGCGGCCCGCCACTCCAACAACGGCTGCAGCGGTTCCAGCAGATCGCTCGGGCCGATGGCGAGATAGGCAGCGGCGTTTTTGGCGTCGCGCAGATCGGGCGTCAACTGGGCGGCCTGTGCCCGTCCCGATCGATACCCCCGCGCCCCTACGGCCCAATAACGGTGTCCTGCTTCGCCGGTGAAGATCGCGTCGTCGTTCAAACGAGTGCGCGTGATCCGATCGGGCTGCGTCACGTCGAAGACGTCGATCGGCCCAGAAAAGCCGCTGAGGTGATGCCGCCCGCCGGGGCTGTCAAACCCCAACCCATCGTCCTGCGCCACGAAAGCGCGCGGATAAGCCAACTCGATCCAGTTCAAGAATGTGACGTCGGCCGCCACATCGGCCACGCCCGGCAGCATGAGGATCGCCGTGTTCACGCCTTCGCGCAGCACGCCCGCCGGTACAGCGGCCTCGATCGTATGCGGTCCTGCTCCGTCCCAACTGAATTCGCCCAACAAGTGATCGTTCAACCGGACGCGATAGGCGTGATCGAACTGGGCCGGCGCTTCCGTGCTGCCCCACACCTCGATCGTCATGTGCGCCGGAGCCGCGACCGGCGCCGTGAGTGTGAAAGGGATCGTTTTGGTGATCGGCGCGGGCAGCTGCGCCCAGAACCAATGATCGCCGCCAACTGCTGGCGGGCCACCGGTGGCTTGTGGGGAGTAGACGTGATTTTCTTCCACGTGTAACGTGGCGGTGTAATGATCGATCGGGGTCACGGCCAGGGCCGCGCCGTGTGGCTCCAACGGTCGTTCCGCGATGCGCGCGCCGGACGGATCGCCCTGCTCCAGCCAGAAGACCGTCTCACTCATGTTGCGCGTGAGACTGATCGGCGCGTAGAAACGCAGTGTATCGCCGTCGATCCAGACGGGCTGTGCCACGCCGTCGTGCGTGACGTGCAGCGTGGCCAGCTCGACGCCGCTCCAGCCGATCGCGGCGGGCCTCACGGCCACCATTCCCTCAGCGGCCACCAGCAACTTCATGACGCGCGCGTCAGAGACGGGCGGCGTGCCGCCCGGCGATCGATTGAGCCACAACGCCCCACCCAACGCGACGATCGCCAGCACGCTACAGCCCGCCGCGATGAACCACGCCGTGCGTTTTGAAAAACGGAGCGACGACATCATTGACGGGCCTGGCGCAGGATGACAAAAGCTAGACCGAGGAAGAGCATGGCTGCGACGATGAGGATCAGTGGGCCGCTGTTGGCAGTATTAGCGGGAGCCGAGGCCGGTACAGCCTCGGTGGCGATGACGACGGGTGCGACCACGGCCGGGACCGAGTCTGCGGGCACCAGGGTTGGCGCTGGAACTTGCGCAAAAACATCCTGTGCGGGTAGAGCCTGCCCGGGTGGAGACGGTGCAACCGTGGGCATGGTCATGACATCCGGCACCGAGGGGACCGTTGTGGCGAACGGCGCGGGTGGTTGTGAATCCACCGCCTCCGGTGAAGGCGCCGGCGCGCTGGTGGAAGCGACCGGATTTGACGAACTGCTCGCCGCAGTCGGTCGGGGCGTGATCGTCGCGCCGGTGACCGGACGCCGCGTCGCTACGCTCTCACTATTGGATGACGCCGTTGGATTAGTGGTAGCGCGTGTCGTCGGTGTAGGCGATGGCGTCAGGGTGGGTGTGCGCGTTGGAGTGTGTGAAGCAGTCGGCGTAGCGGACGCTGGCGGCGTCTCGGTGGCCGGCACACCCGCCACTGCCCGAACGGGTCCGTAGTAGTTAAAGGTCTGATCATTGTTGAGCACTTCTAGGCGATAGTAGTAGACCTCATTCAGCACGGTGGTATCGTCAACATCATAATACTGTGCGCCGGTAAAGTTGTCGCCTTCACTTGCCCAGAACTCGCCCACCCGCGTGAAGGTGCCCGTGGCGCTGTTGCTGCGCCCGATGAAGAAACCCGCTGTATCGACTTCGGTGGCGGTCTCCCAGGCGATATAAATCTCCGGCGATCCTCCCGGCGGCAACGAATCCGCGGTGAACTCGAGCAAGGTCACGTTGTCATAGGCGCGTGACGACCAGCCGCTCGGCCAGGACGCCAACCCCACGGCCAAGAAGAAAGCATAGCTCAATAAGAGAATCCGGTGTGACTTGATCATGCGCGTAATGTAATCATACCTTTTTGTAGCAGCTCGGCCAGGAACTTCAAGGTGTCGGCTTCGATCACGGCGAGCGGCGCTTCGAATTCGGCGCACAATGCTGCCACAATGTCGCGCACAGAACGCGTGCCGTCGGCCAACTGCCAGATCTGCGCGCCGACCTCGTTCAAGACTTTGACCTCGCCGCGATCCGGCAACACCACCACGGCTTCGTGTTCCAGGTTGCGTCCCCGCGCGTGCTCGGCGGGAGCGGGGTACGAATTCAACGTCAACTCGCTCAATGAACTGCTCCTGTTACTATCACCTCGGCAACGTCGTTCCCGCGTGCTTCTAAGTGTAACCAAGAAAGTCTTGCAGAGGCTGTTTGCCGAAAGTTGTGTAGATTCCCCGCAGTTGAACTGCGGGGCGAACGAATTTACACACAATCCGGCATACCACCCTTGCAGAGCTCGTCATTCCCGCGCACGCGGGAATCCAACGGTTGAGAACTGGACACCCGCCTTGCCGTACCCAGGCTCCACTGGAGCCTGGCGGCACGCTGGGTGGCGGGTGTGACGTAGACCCATAAGCCAACTTGGAGACTGCTCTAGAACCACATCATCAAGCGCAGCGCCAGTTGAAATGGCCAATTGATCAACGCCGCCAGGCCCCGCCAAATGCCGCTCGATCGCGTCCCACCCAGCCGCCGCCCGGCGGCCAGCACGCGCAGCTGCGCGCACTGCACCCGGTTGATCCGCCGCCCGATCGCGCGCCAACGTGGCTGCTGTAGATCGATCGTCTGTGTCCCGCGTTCGATCGCGATCACCCGCCCGACGATTTCGGCGGCGCTCACCGGTTCATCGCGGTAACGGGTGTTATCGCCGTGAGTGTGCCAGCCGCGCTCGTCCACCGTCACCAACCGGTGGGTGATCCATTCTCCGCCGCGCTGCACCACCAGCACCTCGCCGGGCCGCAGCGCGCGTGGATCGATCGGCTGCACCATCACTTCATCACCTGCGCGCAGCAGAGGCCACATACTGGCGGTGATCACCTTCAGCCGCAGAGGGCCTGTCGCTCCCCCGGCGCGCCACGCTTCACGCGCGGCCGCCAGGTAAACTTCGGCGTCAGGCACTACGCTGTTAGTAGAGACGGCCTCGCTTTTCATTATACTTCGACCTGGTTGGCAATGCGTTAGTACTTCTGGACACGGTGCCTGGAAAAGCGGTGGTTCTACCGACTGCCCGTGGCCTGTGTAGCACCCTTTAGGGTCGTAGCGACGGGCCGCTTGGTGTGAGCGGGATGATGGTTGATCGCTCCCGCTTGGATTGCCAAATCCAGCGGCTTTGGCGGCGGACACTTGCACCCACCCCCACTGCCCATGTCCTTGGCTCCACTGGAGCCAGGGTGGGCCGCTGGCGCGCTACGCTGCGGGGACTTCGTGCGTGCAGTGTGGTGTTTGACAATCCACCGCGAGCTCTTCCCGTTAAATCCGGAAGAGCCGTAAGATCATTTGCGTATTAACGGTAGCACGACCTGATACTGATTGGCCACCGTCGTAATCAAGACCGTGTCAGGCGCCAGCCCGCCGAGTGATAGGGTAATGGTCACGGCGGCTGTATCGACCGCACCCTGGCCCAACCCCCACGGCACGCTTACCCGGACAGGCACGTTGACACTCGACCACGGGGCCAGCGATCCGCTGGTCGGCGAAACCACGGTCGGCCACAACGCTCCACTGACCGTCGCGGCAAAAGTGTTTGTCGCATTGCCGCTGTTGGTCAGCGTCACCGAGTAAACCAAAGTCTGCCCCGAAACGCCTGCGCCTGATAATAGCCAGGGAGCCACCTCAAAACCATAGACGGGCTTGATCGTCGTCGTCAGCGGCGCGATCGTGTTCACAAAACCCAGGCTGCCTTGTGAAGAAATAACCAGGTGGGCCACATCAGCACTGTAGGCCACTTCGTTTTCTGGAACAGACACCGTCGCGGTAAACACGGCGCGGCCATTGGGCGGCAGACCCGGCAGATTGGAAGCAGACAACTGCGTGAGCCACGAGTTCCCGGTAGAGGTCAAAGTGAAAGAATCCGTCAGAGCGCCTGCGTTGGTGACCTGCACCGTGTAGGTGACCACGGCTCCGGGATCGGCCTGCTGGCTGACGGGATCGACTGCCACCGTCGCGCCATACAGGCCGTTGATCGTCACCAGCTGAACGACGGTTTGACTTTCGCCGCTGGCTGAGCGCAGTGTCAGCGTCGTGACATCGGACGCGCCTAACGTCGCGGTCGCCGGGACGGTCACGGAAATCAGCAGGGACCGCGTTTGTCCCGGCGGCAAGGCCAGGCTGGTGTGGGACACGGTTACGGGCCAGGCTTGGCCGGTGATACTCATGAAGGTGGTATTCGTCAGGAAGCTAGTGTTCGTCAGCTGAATCGTATGCATCACCACCGTATTTGGCACGCCGAATAAGACGCTATTGATCGGTGAGACAGCCAGCGCATAGGTGGGCAACCGCAGCGCGGGATCGCCAAACACGGTAAAGGTCTCGATTAAATCGTAGTCATGACCTGCAGCAAAAAGTTCCAACTTGGCCGCCAAAGCTGCCCGGCCTAACCGCTGCGCGTCATTGGCAAACAACGCCCGGTAGAACCCTTCTTGCAATACATCGTGACCGGTGGCCAGGCCCAACCCCGTCGGTGAAAAGGAAGCCACGTCACCCCCATTGGACGCACGCAACAGTGTTTCCATGAGGCCGGCTTGTGTGGCCGTAATGGGATGCAGCCAATAACCGTCCAGACATGTCAGCGAGAGGATCACCGGCAGCTGAGTCAGGTTATTCAAGGTCGCGACATTGGCATTGACGAGAACTTGCTCATGCGCCCAGCGATTGGTACTGGCATGGCCGACATAGTTCACCAGCAACCCGCCGGTCAGATTAAGCGAATTCGTAATGGCATAGTTCATCGCAGGACAGGGGGTGGATGAAGGCGTTGTGCAATAATCGTCCAGATACAATCGATCACGCGCCATGCTGGCTGGCGCATAAAGGTTGATGGCCTTCTCCGACAACGCCACAAAGTCGCCGGAGGCGTCCGGGGTATTGTCCGCAATAAAGGTCAGCCGGCTCTGCCACGGTTGGCGCTCCGCCTGTTCATAAGCCATGGTTTTACTGATGATGACGGCGAGCTCGGCCAGGTTATTCACCGGCATCCGGCCGATCAACATATCCGGCAAAAGGTCTGCGCCCGAGACGGCGGCCAGCGCGTTGGAACTATCCACCTCGCCCTGCCACGGATCGACCCAGGCCAAATGGGGCGGCATGTAGATGGGTGAAGCGCCCGCGAGGCCCTGGCTGGTCGAGACATTGTCACCTTTGAAATTCCAGTGGCCATCGCCCACCAGTAAGACGTAGGTCGGCGCGGGTGACTGCCAGTGGGCATAGGCGTACTTCAAAAAATCCTTGATGGCGATCGAATGATAGAGGCCATCCGTGAATTGGTTAAAGACATCCTCTAGCTCGACAACTTTCACGCGCAGGCCCTGAGCGGCACGATAAGCCGCCAGAGTTTGTGACCCGGTGTAAAAAGCCCGGGGTGTGATGATGATGTAATCCGCGCCATTGAAGGGCGACGTCAAATCATCGGCGGGATCATAAAACGTGATCGTCTTGGGTGTCTGCCAGGTCGTGTCGTCGCTGACGACCAGCGTCGCCGGCACACTCCGGCTCAGCTCAAAGGCAGCCGTAAAGACGTTGTTGCTGCCGGTGACGCTGCTGGAGATCACGCGCTGCGGCCGCCAGGGATCGGAAACATCGAGCACCCGCAGGGTAGGCGTGGTCAGTTGGGTCACCGCATACTGTGTCGCGCCGGTACGTTCGCTTTGGAAAGTGAGCTGCCCCTGCTCCGCTTGAAAACGGCGCGGATAAGCCACTTCAAACCAGTCGAAGTAAATCGTATCGACGACCATGCCCGGTTGCAGCCTGACGACAAATTTGAGTGAATTCATCCCCGGCGTCAACCCGGTCGCGGGAAATTGCCCGTCAAAGGCGTGACGGGTGGGACCATCCCAAGTCTGATCTTCCACCGGCTCCACCAGGTTGTTCAAGTAAAACTGTGTCCGATGATCGGGTGTGACTTGATGACTGTAGGTCCAACCGACGATTTCACCCCGGGTGGTGGCAGAGAAAGACGTATTCGCCACGGCACTCACCGTAAAGGGATAAGTGCGCGTCACGGGCGCGCCGCTCGTCGTGACCGCTTCCCAGAAGAACGTATCTTCCCCGGTAAAGGTATTCGTGCGCCACAGCTTGGACTGCTCGGCTCGTACGGTTGCCGTGTAATACTCGGCCAACGGTGCACCCGCCGGCGTGCCGTCCACCAGGAACATCCGCAAGCCTAAGGTTGGGCTGACTTCCAACCAATACACGTTGTCGTCTGTGTATTTCTCCACCATCGCGGCGTTGAATTCAGGTTGCCAGCCGTTCAGGGTAAGCCAGTGGTCTGCTTCAGAGGCATGCTTCGCGGCCAGTAAATCACCGCGCAAACGCTGACCATAGAACAACAAAGCATCGTCGGGATCAAACTGTCCATCCCCTTCGCCCGTCACTTCCACGGCGACATCCAAACCCTGATTGGTCACGTGCAGGTGGCGCGGATCAAACGACGTCATCACCAGTCCGGCTGACACCAAGTCGTTATACGTCACACGGTACAGACCGTCTTGATCGACGACGATTTTGTAGCGCGGCGTAACCGCTTCCGATCGAGCAGGGGTGCGCGGCGCGGCGGCAGGTGATCGCCAACGGCGCGCAACTTCATAGTTCAACACATCGTGCTGCAAAATCGGTTCGAAGGGATCGTTCAACGCCGGGGCCGCCACCACCCGATCGGCTGTGCGGCCCTCCTCGAACCTCACTTCAATGCGCAGGTAGCGATGCCAGACCAACGTGCCGGTTGACGCTCGATACTGGAAGGGATAGAGCTCCAGCCGCGCCAGACGTTGATCGCGCAGCCAGGCTGTCTCCACGATGCGCGCGACCTCCGTCGGATAGAGTTCCGCGCTGGCATAAGCGGCGCGATCGGGAATGTGCTGCGTCACGCCGGGTTGCAGATCGCCTGCGGGCGGAGCGGGCGCCCGCGCCGGCAGAAGTTGATAACGGCCAGGCAGTGCTTGCACGTCATCCTGAATGACCTGTACCGTGACGCGGCCTTGTGCGGGAATACCGATCAACGCGCTGAACTTGGGTAGTTCAGGCCGGCCCGGCACCGCCAGAGCGGATGCCTCGTCGAGGATGATTTGCTGGAAATGACCCGGTGCGGCTGCGGCCGCTTGCACAGCATACTCCGGCACGGCGAGCTCCAGCACCAGTCGATCTTCATCCGACTGAATGATCCGCAGACCGGCGGCTGGCGTCGCCGCGGCAACTGCGCGTACCGGTGTCGGCTCATGGAGCGCGGCGAGACTCAGTCCCACCGCCAGCCCCATCAGTATGAGTGATAATCCGATTCGAGGCACAACCGCTAGTCGCTTGATCATGTCACACACCCGGTTGAACAAATTCAGGCTCAAGACAATCGTCGCAGAACTTTCTTAAGCAGATCCTGAATCAGGCTGAAACATCACTCTCGACGCTTAAATAAAGCAACGGGCTTCGCCTATCAAGCGAAACCCGCCGCAGAAACAACCTGGATACAACTATTTGATTACCCCCGCCCCAGCGCTTAATCGAGTTGAGGTTGCGTCGGATCAATACCCAGCGGATCGATCGGCCCGGGGCGCAGCGGCGAACCGGCGCGCGTCTCCAGCTTCAATTCATGAATAATAGCTGGGGGTTGGTACACCTTGTGCTCCACGGATTCTTGTTTGGCCGTTAACTGCATATTATCTGCCATCATAACTCCTCATCACCTGACGGATAAAACGAATGATTAACTCAACTCCCTTAAATCCACGGCAAGAGTACAATAAGTCCAAATGAAAGTCAAGGATTTTTCACGTGCAGTTTCAGCCGGATCTCAAACCTGTTGCACACTGTTCAACGCCGAGCGGATATCGTCCGATCGCTAAGTTCCACCAAACGATCATAGCCCTCGGTCAAAATATTCTGCAGATCCCTCACGCAGAGTTCGTAATCGTCCAAGCTGCCACCATACGGATCTTCGATATCAAACTCGCGATCGATCAACTGGCTCAGCAAATGAACCTTGTCCGACACTTCGGGGAACTCAACTTGAATGGCTTCCTGCTGATGCCGTGTCATGACCAGAATCAGTGAGCTGCTGGTCAACAAGTCTCCATCCAGCGGGCGCGAACGATGCGCGGACACGTCCAGGTTGCGCCGCTGCAGCACGGTCTGCGCCAGCGGCGTGGCGGGGTGTCCCGGCTCGGTCCACGTCCCGGCCGATTGAATCTGCCAGCGCTCGGCCTCGCCGCGTTGCACCGCCAACGCTTTCAGCAAGGCCTCCGCCATGGGTGAGCGACATTGATTAGCCGTGCAAACAAACAGCACGGAACGCGGTGTGGGTTGATCGTTCATGACTTGATCTGACCCTTGGACGGTTCCAGGGCGGAATCGGCCGGCACGCCTGAAGCACCAGCGCCGGCCGCACGACGGCCATTGCCGCTCTTGGGACCGCGCCGTTTGGTCTGGTCGCGACCTTCATAGGTGTAATAATGGCGATAGTAGTATGAATAGCCACGCCGCCCGGTGGGAATCTTATTCATGACGACGCCCAGCAAGCGCGCCCCGGATTGATCGAGTTGAGTCCGGCCCTGGATCGCTTCGCCGATGCGCGTGCTGCCGTAGTCGATCACCATCACGACGCCATCGGTCAACGGAGCCAGCACCAGCGCGTCGGTCACGGGCAATAACGGAGGCGCATCGACGATGACCACATCGTTGAACTGATGCAGATAGTCCAGCAGCTGCTGCATCCGCTTCGTGCCCAGCAGTTCCGATGGGTTGGGCGGCAACGCCCCGCTGAGCAGCAAAGATAAATTCGGCACGCCGCTGGCCAGGGTCAGGTCGCTCCACTGGCCGGGATCGCGCAGGATCACATCGGTCAGACCGGCCCGGTCGACTTGATTGAAAAGCTTGTGAATCGTCGGGCGGCGCAGATCGCCATCGACGAGCGCGACTTTGAGACCCGTCTGCGCCATGACAATGGCCAGGTTAGCCGCTATCGTGGATTTGCCCTCCGAAGGTCCGGTGCTGGTCACCAACAAAGTGCGAATCGGCCGATCGACACCCGCAAACTGAATGTTGGTGCGCAATGAACGAAAGGCCTCCACCACCGGCGAGCGCGGCTCGCGCATGGCGATGAGCTGCTGCTTGCCCTGGCCATGATAACCGTTGCCCATCTTCGCGATCAAGCCGACGACGGGCAGCTTCAAGACCTTGTCGATCTGCTCCGGCGAACGAATCCGATCGTCCAGATATTCGATCAGGAACACCACCCCGATGGAGAGCATCAGCCCGACCAGCGCGCCCAGCAGGGTATTCTGGGTAGTGCGCGGCCGGATGGGAATGATCGGCCGCGTCGCCGGTTCTACTACGACGATGTTGCTGGTCGATTGGGCCTCGGCCAGACGGATACTCTCAAAACTCTGCAAGAGATAAGCCAGGCTCTGGCGCAGCTGGGTCAGCTCCGTCTGCAGGCGGGCCAGCTCGGTTTCTTTGTTCGGGCTGGCGGGCGTGCCGATGGCATTGATCTCGGCCTGGCGGCCCGCAATCTGCGCCTTGATCGTGTCGATCTCTTTTGTGAGATTGGCTTTCGAATCTGCATAGCGTTCAGCCTGCACGGCTGCATTCTGCCCGCCGAAGGCGCTGGGAATGGCGTTCGCTAGATCCATCGCCAGCTGAGGCTCTTCGCTTTCCACTTGCAGCACCATCAGCTGCGTGTCCCGCACCAGATTGACGTTGATGCGCGCCGGCAACTGGTCAGGTGAAGGATCGCGGTTCAAACTCTCCAACGCCGCTTTCACGACCGGCTGTTTGATCATCATTTCAGAGTAAGTGCGCGCCAGCCGCTCACTCGTGAGGATGGAAGTGTAATCGGCGGTCTTGCCGCTGCTGGGCGCTTCATTGACGAGCAACGTCGTCGCCGCGGAGTATACGGGCGTCGTTAAGCGACTGGAGGCAAAAGCGATGCCCGCCCCCAGCACCGTGCCCACGACCACGAGCCAGGCCCAATGCCACAAAATGGTTCCATACTTCTTCAGCTCATTTTCCACGAGGTTATCCATCTGCAATCAATCGATTGCTCAAACAACGTTGTCGCCCATTATATCTGCATCTCATGGTTTCGCTACAACAGAATTCAAACAATATTCTGGCTTGACGACACACTCGGGAGCGCTGCATCTGCCATGCGTTGCCAGACGGCGGCCGTTAACGCCAGCAGCAACCACCAGAAGAGACCCGGCTTGGCCCCCAACGCCACGGCATCCGTCAAACCAAAAATGCTATGCGCCACCAACCCGGCCAGGACACCGGCCATCATCCAATGCAGCGTGGCCGGCAGCGGCTGGCGAAAGGCCCGATAGGCCAACACCCACGACAAACCTTGGAGCGCCACCCAGGCCACTAAACCGGCCAATCCCAAATCGACTCCGGCCTGCAGCCACTCGTTATGCGCATGTCCCAGATCCACGTCGGGGCTGACGATGAACAACGGATACAACACGGGCATGACGTAGCGAAATGTTCCCAGGCCCATGCCGGTGAAAGAGAAATCCTGCAGGCCATAAACTGCGCGCGACCAGATCTCAACTCGATCGGTCAGGCTGGGCGCAAAGACGGTGCTCAGCTCGCCCGTCGTCGCTTGAACAGCGGTGGCGGGCCACAAGCGATCGGGGCCAAGCACCACCACGGCCAGCAA